>CAYFVS010000102.1:0-8473 GCA_964346565.1 uncultured candidatus Brocadiaceae bacterium
GGTCGCGACGGGCCTCGACGTCGTGTACCCGCGCCGCCATGTCGTGCTGTTCGAGCGTGTGCGCGGGGCGGCTGCGGGGCATCTCGACGCCGATCTGCGCCAGCGCCCGGCCGAACTCCTCGCGGTCCTCAGCGCACTTGATGGCCTGTTCGTTGGCGCCGATCATCTCCACCCCGAACTCCCGCAGAACGCCGCTCTCCGCCGCCTCGACGGCCACGTTCAGCGCCGTCTGCCCCCCGAGCGTGGCGAGCAGCGCGTCGGGACGCTCGCGCCGGACGATGCGCCCCAACACGTCCGCCGTGATGGGCTCGATGTAGGTCCGGTCAGCGATCGCAGGATCGGTCATGATGGTGGCGGGGTTGGAGTTGAGCAGGGCGATCTCGCAACCCTCCTCCCGCAGTGCTTTGCAGGCCTGGGTGCCTGAGTAGTCGAACTCACAGGCCTGGCCGATCACGATCGGCCCGGACCCGATGATCAGCACCTTGTGGATGTCGTCCCGCTTGGGCATGTCTCGGCGCGCTCCGCCTGGTTCACTCCCACTCGATAGTGCTGGGCGGCTTCGGGCTGACGTCGTAGACCACGCGGTTCACCCCCCGGACCTCGTTGATGATGCGGTTGGAAACGCGCCCCAGCACCTCGTAGGGCAGCCGCACCCAGTCGCAGGTCATGTAGTCCTCCGAACTCACGATCCGGAGGGCCACCACGTTGGCGTAGGTCCGCCCGTCGCCCATGACGCCCACGCTGCGCACTGGAAGCAAGACGGCGAAGGACATGGCGATGCGGCCATAGCCCTCGTACCGCCCAAGCTCCTCCTGCACCCGCAGGTCGGCCTCGCGCAGGATGCGCAGTCGCTCCCCCGTGACCTCGCCGATGATGCGCACTGCCAGGCCGGGTCCGGGGAAAGGCTGGCGGGAGAGGACCTGCGCGGGCAGCCCAAGCTCCCGTCCCACTTCCCGCACCTCGTCCTTGAACAGCTGCCGCAGGGGCTCTATCAGCTCGAACTGCAGGTCCTCCGGCAGTCCGCCTACGTTGTGGTGGCTCTTGATGGTGGCCGACGGGCCGCCGTGGGCCGACCGGCTCTCGATCACGTCCGGATACAGCGTGCCCTGGGCCAGGAACCGGATGTCGCCTATGCGCTCGGCTTCCCGGCGGAAGACCTCGATGAACACCCGGCCGATGGTCTTGCGCTTCTCCTCGGGGTCTACCACTCCGGCCAGCGCCTCAAGGAATCGCTCGCCGGCGTCAACGCAGCGCAGGTTCACCGGATACTCGTCCCGGAAGAAGGCCCGGACGCGCTCCGCCTCGCCGGCGCGCAGCAGCCCGTTGTCCACAAACACGCAGCAAGCCTGCTGCCCCACCGCCCGGTTCAGGAGCGCCGCGACTACGGTCGAGTCCACTCCTCCGGAGAGGCCGCACATGACGCGGTCGCCCCCGACCCGCTCACGGATGCGGGCCACGGCGTGCTCGACGAAGCTCGCCATCGTCCAGCCGCCCGTGCACCCGGCGATGCCGAACAGGAAGTTCCGCAGCACCTCCCGCCCGCGCGGCGTGTGAACCACCTCCGGGTGGAACTGCACGCCGTAGACGCGCGCCTCGGCGTTGCCCATCGCGGCCACGGGACAGCTCTCGGTGCGCGCCAGCACCCGGAACCCGGCGGGCAACGCGGCCACCTGGTCGCCGTGGCTGGCCCAGACGTCCAGCCGCTCCGGCAGTCCCTCGAACAGAGCATCCGCGTCCATGACCTGGAGCTTCGCGGGGCCGTATTCGCGAGCGCCCGCGCGCACGACCTCGCCGCCCAGCATCCGGGCGAGCAGTTGCATGCCGTAGCAGATGCCGAGGACCGGCAGGCCGCTCTCCAGCAGCGCGGGATCGAGCGAAGGAGCGTCCTCTTCCCGCACCGACGCCGGCCCGCCGGACAGGACGACGGCCGCCGGACAGCGCTCCGCCAGCTCCGACCAGGGCACCGAATGGGGCGCTATCTCGCAGTAGACGCCCAGCTCCCGCACCCGGCGGGCGATGAGCTGGCTGTACTGGGAGCCGAAGTCGAGCACCAGGACGCTCTCATGCGGCTCCGGCTGTGCGCTCACGGTCACGTTCGATCATCTCCTTGAACTCGTCGAACAGGTGCCGCGCGTCGTGCGGCCCGGCGGATGCTTCCGGATGGTACTGGACGGAAGCCACCGGCAGCTTCCTGTGTCGCAGGCCGGCGGCGGTGTCGTCGTTCAGGTTCACGTGTGTTATCTCGACCTCGGACTCGTCCAGCGAACCCATCTCGATGTTGAAGCTGTGGTTCTGGCAGGTTATGTCAATCTCGCCGCTCCGCAGGTCCATCACCGGATGGTTCGCCCCCCGGTGGCCGAAGCGCAGCTTCTTCATGGTGCCGCCCAGCGCCAGGCCCAGGAACTCATGCCCCAGGCATATGCCGAACAGCGGCTTCCGCCCGATGAGTTCGCGCGTCGTCTCGATGGCGTACGGAACGCCCTCCGGGTCCCCCGGCCCGTTCGAGAGAAGGATGCCGTCGGGCTCGAGCGCCAGCGCCTGCCCGGGGGGCATCGAGGCGGGCACCACGGTCACGCGGAAGCCCATGTCCCGCAGGCAGCGCAGGATGTTCAGCTTCACGCCGAAGTCATAGACCACCACGTGCAGGGCCTTCCGCCCACCTTCTGCGAACACGTAGGGCTCCGAGCAGGTGACCTCCCTGACCAGGTCGCGCCCCACGATGCCGGGGGATTCCGCCGCCTCCCGGACGAGCTGCTCCCTGTCGTGCCGGCCGGCCGCGATGACGGCCCGCATCGCCCCGGCCAGCCGGACGTGGCGCGTGAGCGCGCGCGTGTCCACCTCGCTGAGCGCGATGATGCCATGTTGCCGCAGGTACCCGGCCAGCGCCCCATCGGCGGCCCAGTTGCTGGGGAAGGGGCAGTACTCCCTGACCACAAACCCCTCCACCTGCGGCCGGTCGGACTCGACGTCCCGGGCGTTGACCCCATAGTTGCCGATCAGGGGGTAGGTCATGGCCACAATCTGACCCTTGTAGGACGGATCGGTCAGGACCTCCTGGTAGCCGGTCATGCTGGTGTTGAACACCACCTCGCCTGCTCTCTTGCCCGAGGAGCCGAAGGAACGGCCTTCAAACGTCCGGCCGTCTTCGAGGGCCAGTACACCGTTCATGCTATTCCTCGCGAGTTGGATTGCTCGGGATGCCACCGGCCCGCCATCCTTGGGCCCGTATTCTGCCGGCAGCCGCCCGCTCCTGCAAGGCGACGGCGGAGCGCCGCGGTGCATCGGGCCGCGGTACGGAAGAAGGCCGCCTGCCCCGGGCCAAACCTGCGCGACCAGCACCCCAGCCGTCGCTTGATTATCGGGCGCTGCCGACCCGCGTCACCCGCGGGCATGCGGGATCGGGACGACAGAACCCGGCAGGCTTCAGATGACCCTCAACAGGCGGCCGAACGTTCTATGGCACCAGGCTTCACAGCGACGCAGTTCCAGTATCGCCGCTCCCGCACCTGCCTGGAAGCGATGGGAGCCACCCCAGGGCAGCCTTGCGGGCCGAGGGGGGCCCTTTAACGCGCAGGCGCAGCGGCAAGCTCGGGCCTGACCGGCTCGCGCTTCCCGGGCCGCTCGCCCTCGAACTCCTCGCACCGGAAGACTCTCTCGCGCCCCTTGCGGTAGACGCACTCCTCCCGGCGCGCACACGTTGTGCACAAGCGATAGGCCATCGCTCTATCCCTCCTCAGGAGGCGGTTGCGCGGACCGGGCTGGCTGTGCCCTCGATGATCCGCTCCGCCTCCTCGCGGTAGGCGTCCATGACGTAAGGAATGCCCGATACCTGCGTGGCCTCGCGGGTCAGGGCCATCAGGTCGTTGCGGCTGATGGTCGGGATTGAGAAGTTCCGGCTGCCCGCCATCAACTGCTGCAGGCCGACGCGCAGCTTCTCGCAGAAAGAGTAGATAGCCACCGCGCCCAGGGGCATCTCCTTGACAGTTTCCTTGCCGTACTCGGCAACCAGCTCCTCGTAGCAGACGAAGATCTCCTCAACCGTCGTCCCATAGCGGCTGACGGTCTTCGGCAGACGGCCGCTCTCGATCCATTGAGCGGCGTTCTTGCCAACCATGCCGGGGATCATCAGAGCGCGTCCCATGCAGACGGCCTTCGCATACGGCGCGCCCATGGCCAGAACCTTGAAGATGTGATCCTCGGTGGACAGGCCGCCCGCCATGGCGATGTCCGGCACGTAGGCCCCGCGCGCCTGCAGCATGTCGCACAGCTCCTGCACCATGCACTGCAAGTAGAAGGTCGGCACGCCCCACTCGTTCATCATGCGCCAGGGGCTCATGCCCGTGCCGCCCGGAGCGCCGTCCACGGTCACCAGGTCCAGCCTGGCATCTGAAGCCCACTTCAGCGCCATGGCCAGCTCGCGCATCGGGTAGGCGCCGGTCTTCAGGGTCACGCGCTTTGCGCCCAGCGAGCGGAGACGTTCGACCTCCCGGTGGAAGCCCTCTTCGTCCACGAAACCCAGGCGGGAGTGGCGCTCGAAGTGCTTCAGAGCGCCGTCCCTGAAGGAAGCCTGCTCGGCGGGGTCAGTCGGGTCGGGTGTGATCAGGTACCCGCGCTCCTTCAACTGCACAGCCCGGTCAATGGTCTCGACCTGGATCTCGCCCCCGATGCACTTGGCGCCCTGTCCCCACTTCAGCTCGATGGTCTCAACGCCCAGTTCCTGGACGGCGTACTCGGCAACGCCGAAACGGGTGTCCTCCACGTTCAGTTGCACGACCAGGTCGCCGTACCCTTCGTGCCACCTTCTGTAGATGTCCACACGGCGGCGCATCTCGGGCGAGTCCACCACCTTGCCATCGGCGCCAAACTCGGCCGCCGGGTCCACTCCGCAGACGTTCTCGCCGCAGACGATGGTGATGCCGGACACGCCAGCACCGGCCGCGAAGTGCTCCCAGCCCTTCCGCGCCACGTCGGTCGAACCCAGCGCGCCCGTAAACACCGGCAGGCGCATCGTGACCGGGTGCCCGTGACCGTAGGTCGTCTCGGTGTCCACCGTGGGGAACAGCGTGTTGTCCGGCGTCCCTTCGGATTCCTCCGGCAGGCCCTTGGCACCCAGTGCATACCCGCAGATGTTAAGATGCGAGTAGTCGACCGGATAGTCCTTGTCCGCCCCGGCGGTCATCTCGCCGAACGGACCGGGGTACAACACCTCACGGCTCCGGAACGAAGCCGTCCATGCCTCACACGTGCCAGTACAGCCGTCAATACACCGGGAGCAGATGCCCGAAGCGGGAGTGACATCCCGCGACCGGTTCCTCGTCTGTGTCGCCTCGTCGGCATTGGGGCGCTGCAGTGTCATCGCGTCCTCCTTGCTGCTGCGTAAGCGGAAGCGGCGGCCCATGCTTGCCGCCGGAGGCCTGCGGCCCGCCCTTCCCCGCGCGACCTCGCCCATTCATTGCACACGTACTCTCTCCTGATGAAGATACAGCAAGGGGAGTGCCAATGCAGTGAAGCCGCCCGATTGCCGCCGTCCTGCCGTGCCCTATGACCTTACTGACGAATGGCTTACGCCAGAGCCCTATCCCCACGCCCGCGTTGCGGCGGGCTCAGGGCATCTGGTCAGATAGTGCGCATTGCACTGTTGGTGCACAGGCAGGCCCACTCCCGCGAGCTGCGCGTCGGAAGGCGTCTCAGGCAGGACTGGGAAGCTGGTAATCCTCTATCTTCCGGCGCAGTGTATTGCGGCTGATCCCCAGTTCGCGCGCCGTACGTGTCTGCACGCCCTCGTTCGCCTCGAGCGTCTCCTCGATCAGCACCTTCTCCACCCTGGAGATCACCCGGTCGTGCAGGTTGTTCGAGCGGCCCCCCGTCTCGCGGCGAATGTCCCGCACCAGGCGTGCGGCAATCTCGTCGGGCGCTCCGAGGAGTCCAGGCACGCCCGGCCTTTCCAGTGAGCTGCGCACGCTGACCGGGAGCAGTTCGATGCCGATCGTCCCGTCCTGGCTCAGCACCACGGCCCGCTCGATGCAGCTCTCCAGCTCGCGCACGTTGCCAGGCCAGTGATATTGGCCAAGCGCATCCACCACTTCGCGGCTCATCTTGCTGACTTCCTTGTCGTACTGCGCGCCGTACTTGTCCAGGAAGTGCTCCACCAGGAACGGGATATCGTCCCGCCGCTCGCGCAGAGGCGGGATGAGGATCGGTATCACGTTCAGCCGATAGTAGAGATCCTCCCGAAACCGCCCTTCGCTGAGCAGTTGCTCCAGGTTCTGGTTGGTGGCAGCCACGATGCGCACGTCAACGTGCAGCGTCTCTGTGCCGCCGACGCGCTCGAACTGCCGCTCCTGCAGAACGCGCAGCAGCTTCACCTGGAGCTTCTCGCTCATCGAGCCGATTTCGTCCAGGAAGATAGTGCCGCCGTCGGCCAGCTCGAAGCGTCCTTTGCGGTCGGCGACCGCCCCGGTGAAGGCGCCCCGCACGTGGCCGAACAGCTCGCTCTCCAGGAGACTCTCCGCCAGCGCGCCGCAGTTGACCTTTATGAAGGGCCCCTGTGCCCGGTCGCTGTTGTAGTGCAATACGCTGGCGACCAGCTCCTTGCCCGTGCCGGTTTCGCCCCGGATCAGCACGGTGGCGTTGCTCTTGGCCACGGCGCCGGCGGTGGCCACCACGTCCTGCATCGCGCCGCTGGCCGCGACGATGTTGCCCAGCTTGTACTTCGACCGTAAGTCCTTGCGCAGGCGGAGGTTCTCCGCAAGGAGCGTGTCGCGTTCCACCATGACCATACGGTTGATCCTGATGGCCTGCGAGACGAGCGAGGCGATGATCTGCAGCAGCCTTTGGTCACGCGCCAGAGTCTGCTGATCGGCGTAGGAGCGGTCCACACTGATGGCGCCGACCACCTCCCGGTCCACCCGCAGCGGCACGCAGACGAACGCGACTGGCCCCTCCTTCCTCCGGGCTCCCGTGCGGTTGAGGAAGCGCGGGTCCTGCCGTATGTCGGCCACCGCCACCGGGTGGCCGGTGCTCACGACCTGGCCGGTGACGCCCTCGCCGATGTCGTACTCGCCCCGGGCTTTCTCCTCCTCGCTCAGTCCATGCGCGGCGGCGATCTTCAGCTTCCCGCTCGCCCTGTCCAGCAACACGACCGTGCCCCGCTTCATGCGCAGCTCACGGGCCAGGCTCCCCATGGTCTGGTCGAAGACCTTCCCCAGGTCCAGGGCGCTGCCGACGGCCTCGCTGATCTCACTCAGCAGTGCCACCTCCAGCTCCTCCCGGGGCTCGGGTGCGAACTCCACCCCGTCGGCGCCCACCCTGACGGCCTGCGGAATGCCGACCTTGGGGGAATGGCGCCCCTCGGCCTTCCGCAGGGTGCAGACCGGCCGGCTGCCGTCCAGGCTCAACTCCAGCACCACTTGAGTGACGTGTCGCAGACGGGCCAGGAACTGCTCGGAATGGGCCTCCTTCTCCAGCACCCAGTAGGCCACGGTGTTCAGGTCGTAGAGTCGGGGGCACATGTAGGTGAAGAAGCGCAGCGCCTCCTCCTCGTCGTGCCACAGTTCGGCCATCCCGGTCAGGCTGTCGAACACGTAGAAGACCTTCTGACCCAGCTCCCCCTCCAGGTTCTCCAGGGCGTCGGAGACCTTGTCCCACGCATGGGCCTGCGCCACGCGAACGGTGCGTGCCCGGCCCGTCTCGTCGTCGTAGAACTCCGAGAAAACCCTGTCGCTGTTGCCCTTCCCGGAGGTGAAGCAGTCCACCAGCACGAACTCCTGCTCGCCGAAATGGCCGTCGTACTTGCGCAGTATCGCCTGGGGGGATCTGTTGAAGCTGACCCACACGACCGGTCCCACCTGCTGGGCGGCGTCCGCGTAGGCGCGGAGGAATGTCTCTATCGGCGCCCCCGAGTCCACCTCCCAGACGACGTTGTCGCCGGCCTGCACGCCGCCGAGGAGCTTGTCCACTCCTTCCACGCCCGTTGTCAGCCGATTCTGCGTACCCATGGGCACCCCTCCGTCCTGTTCACTTACTGCACACCGTATCTTACCACGTGGGCAACGGCAGCGCAAGCAGCACCCGTGTTGGATGCGCTCACGCTCTGCGGAAGGTTGCCGGCAGGAGGAGCGAACGATGCCGCGCCCCGGCGCGAGAACCCGCCGGTTGTGCCCTTATCGCTCGCCCCCGTCCGGCCCGCGACGTGTCCTCCGGGCCGAATGCGCCCCGTCAGGTGCCCATAGATGGCCTCCAGAGGAGTTTGTTTCGTCAGAAGCCTTGAGGCACCTGCGTGCTCGTCAGGCGAGATGAAGACCGACGGGGTGCCTTCGGAGCGGTTCGGCAGTCTTTGAGGCAAGCGCCATGGGATACAGTATAGCCGTATAGGACGTGTCGTCAAGGGCGGGCCACGCCGGCCAGACGGACGGCCGCCAGAACCATTGCCTGGAAGGCCATGTGGTACGCGCCGTGTTCGGGCCGGTTGCAG
>CAYFVS010000103.1:0-17974 GCA_964346565.1 uncultured candidatus Brocadiaceae bacterium
CGCCCGTCGGCGCAGCGCAGCTCGAGCTGCGCCAGCAGGCGCGGAGGCCGCGGCCCGAACGCTTCCCCCTCCTCCGCCCAGCCGATGCGGCCGCAGTACCACCCCTCGGCCAACAGGGCGCCCAGGGCATTCTCGCCGGTCCGTAGCTGTTCCGTCACGTCATAGGTCTGGTACATGACGCGCCTGCGGTAGTCCGTCCAGCCGGGGGCCAGGATGTGATCGCCGACCTTCTGGCCGTTCAGGCGCAGCTCGTAGAGGCCCAGCGCGGTCGCGTAGAGCCGCGCCGTCGTCACCTTCACGCCCACGCTGAAGTCCCGCCGCAGGTAGGTGACCGCCTCCGGCTGGACCTGTCCCGGGGCTCCGATCCATTCGGCCGCCCAGTCCTCCGGCGCGAGCAGGCCCATCTCCCACCGGGCCGGCTCACTCCACGGGCCGCCCACGTCGTCGGCGTCATAGGTGCGCACTTTCCACCAGCAGCGCCGGCGGGAGGCAAGCGGCTCCCCATCGTAGACGACGTTGAAGTTCCGGTCCGAGGGCACTTTGCCGCTGTCCCACAGGTCGCCCCGACCGTCCTCCAACACCTCCGGCGAACTGGCCACGAGGACGTGGTAAGCCGTCTGCACGGCCCCCCGGCGCCCGTCGGCCACCCACCAGGAGAGCCGGGGGTGGGACTCCTCGATGCCCGCCGGGTTCTCCCGGTACTCACAGCGGAGCCGGATGGGCGGGCGCGATGGAGGATCCGCGGCGGACTCAATCATCTTTCTCTCCTCTCAGGCAGCGTTCTCGGGAAGACGTTTCCATGGCGATCATGCACCTGGCCCGGCCGCACCGGACCGGACCAGCCTCGTGTCGTCTGCTCGCTGCGCGGCGACGGGCCCGTCAGACCTCCAGGGCCGTCGAGACGGACTTCTCGGCCACCTCGTCGGCCGTCAGCTCCCGGCCCAGCTCTTGGGACATGTAGATGCCTTCGCTTACGAGCATCGTGCCCAGCCCGACCTCGGCGGTGGGAAGCGGCTCCACCTCACCGCGCAGCGCGGCGACCCAATGGTGCTGCTGGCTGCGGTAGGCTTCGCCCTCGCCCGGGAAGACACGCGACCATCGCGTCTCGGCCGCTCCGAGGTCGAAGCTCCCGTCCAGCTCCATGTCGCCGACCGTCGTATGGAAGGCGAACGGGTCCAGGGTCAGCCCGCCCTTCGAGCCGACGATCTTGCTTCCGTCAGTGCCGCCCAGGTGGATGGCCCACGCCTCCTCGACAAAGAAGGTGACCCCGCCCGCAAGCCTCGCCAGACCGACCGCCAGCTCCTCGACGTCGTAGCCGCTCTCGCGGCGACGGTCATCGTACATGTCCACTTCCTGGTGTGTCGCACCGCTCACGGTCAGAACGGCCGGGTTGCCCAGCAGATAAAGGACCTGCGAGATATGGTACACGCCCATGTCAAGAAGGGCCCCCCCGCCGGCCACTTCCTTCTTGACGAATGACGTGGTCCCGTAGCCGTCCACGAAGGGTCGCCCTCGCCGGCGGTAGTAGCTGCTCTTGGCGTAGTAGGGCCTGCCCAGATGACCCTCGTCTATCAGCTTCTTTGCGGCGCGCGTGGTCCTCCCGAACAGGGAACCGACCTGCATGGCGAGCATACGGCCGGTCGCCCCGGACTTCTCGACCATGCGCTTCGCATCGGTGTATGAACCGGCCAGGGGCTTCTCGCAGTAAACGTGCTTGCCCGCTTCCATGGCGGCGATACTGACCGGAGCATGCAGGTTGTTGTGCAGGCACACGTCCACGGCCACAACCTCGTCCATGGCCAGCAGATCTCGGAAATCCGTGAAGACGTGAGGGATGTCGTGCTGCTCGGCCACGCGTCTGGCCTCCGCCTCGTCCACATCGCAGACAGCGACCAGGCTCGCCCCCGGCACGGGTTCGGCGTGCCTCCTGCCCCCACCGCCCAAGTAGCCTCGGATGTGCCTCTTGCCTATCTGGCCCACGCCAATGACGCCCAGCTTCACCTCGTCGGACATCTCGTTCTCCCTGGCTTCGAATACACGGTCCCCGAACGGAACCACACCGACGGCCGCCCGCTCGCGCCGGCCGATGTCTTGCGGCGTGGGATTCTATCCACGCGGCGCGCGACCGTCAAGCCGGGCGGCTGCCGGCGACTGGAGCCGGGGAGGGAATCCAGGATGCCGAACTCCTCGAGAAGGCCGACTCACTTCAGCGCCGCCGCATGCCTCCCCGCCCGCGGGTCGCCCGCCGCCTGCGCCAGCCCGGTCCCCGGGTCCCGATGCAGCATCACTGGCGTGGCTATGGGTTCCGGAGTGCGCTCGACGCTGTGCCCTCGCTCCTCCAGCTCCCGCCCGACGGGGTCGTCGATCCGGGGGTCAAGGGTAACCACGCCGGGGGCGACCCGCGCGTGCCGCCGATCCGCGTCCGGCCGGAAGGAGTCCTGGTGGTGCCCCGTGCTGAATCGAGGCGCTGTGACGGCCTGCCGGGGCGGCATCCCGAACTCGATGTAGTTCAACAGGCAGTTGAGCGTGGTCTGATCCTGGAGGTCGCCTCCCGCCACGCTGATCGCCAGGACGGCTCTGCCATCCTTCGTCACCAGGGTCGGCGTCAGGGTTATGCGGGGCCGCTTACCGGGTTCGATCCGGTTGGGATGGGCCGGTGTGGTGTTCAGGCTCCGGAGTCGGTTGCCGTGGGCGATGCCCAACTGCTCGCAGACCGCGTACGGTCCGTTGGCACTGGGTGTGGCGGCCACAACGTTGCCGCTGCCGTCAGCCACGACGCACGTGGTAGTGCCGACGTCGCCGCCCGAGACGCTGCCGCCGGGCTTCACGGCCCGCAGTGCCAGCGGGTCGCCGGGGCGGAACTCCACCGAAGCCCTGCTCCGGTCAATCAGCGCGCGGCGAAGGTCGGTGTACTCATCTGCGAGCAGCGCGTCCATCGGGACTTCGACGAGAAGAGGGTCGCCGTAATACTCGTCCCGGTCTGCCAGAGCCAGCTTCAACGCCTCAACCACCAGGTGGACGTAGTCGGCCGAAAGGTGACCCAGTCCTTCCAAGTCGAAGCCCTCCAGCAGGCGGAGAACCTGGCACAGGCAGGGGCCCTGCGTCCACGGGCCGCACTTGTGGACGGTGTAGCCGCGGTACCGGACCGAGACGGGGTCTTCCACCCGCGTCACGTGAGCGGCCAGGTCAGAGCGGCGCAGGAAGCCGCCTCGCTCGACGTAGAAATCCTCCAGCGCCTCGGCCACGTCGCCCTTGTAGAAGCGATTTCTTGCCGCCTCGAGTTTCCGCTCTCTGCCGCCGCTGCACCTGTGCTCGGCCTCGATGAGCCTGCGGAAGGTCTCCGCCAGGGAGCCGTGCCAGCTCGCCTCTCCCCTGCCCAGGAGCCGGAGCGTGGGCGAGACGGCCTCCTCGAACGAGACCGTTCCGAAGAGCCTGAGCGCCGTCAGGCACAGGTCGGGAGCCCCGGGAACCGGCGAGGCCCTCATCCCTCCCTCCCCTGGTATGCCGTTGTCGTAGTACCACTCGATGGCCTCGGGGGAGCGGGGCGCGCCCCCGACGCCGGAGAGCACTTTGACCCGTCCGGCCCCCGCCTCATAGACCATCATGGGGATCTCTCCCCCGATGGCGAAGGAGCCGTAATCGGTTACGCTCAGGGCCAGAAGCGCAGCCACGGCGCCGTCCACGGCGTTTCCGCCGCTGGAGAGCAGCGCAATGCCCGCCTCTACCGCTTCCTCCCCGCCCGCCGCAACAACACCGTTCCTGCCAGCAGCGTGCCAGTCCATTCGCACTCTCCGTGCCACTGCATACTTCGCGTCCGAGCGCCCAAACCCCGGCATTATGGGCCGCCGGCGGACTGGCCGCAATCCCGGCGGCGAGCTGCCCGCGGGGGGCGCTCCGGTTGACCTGCGCCCCGCAGGCGGCATAATGGGGAAAGGCGCGCAAGGGGGCGGCGCGCCCCGTGATGGCACCGTCCTGTCCGGAGGCAAGACGACCATGAGTGGCGACGGAACGACCATTGAACTACACGCGAGGAACCTGTTCGCCGACGCCGTCGGCGAAGAGCACGGCATCAGCCGGGACGAGCTGCACGCGCTTTCCCAGCGGGCCGCCCTGTGCCACGAGGACGTCGAGCGCCGGCGCGGCAAGGACATCGGCTTCATGGAGCTACCCTACGACCGAGAGGCGCTCACGCACGTGCTCAGCCTGGCGGCGGAACTGCGCCAGTGGTGCCACAACTTCGTGGTGCTGGGCATCGGGGGCTCCGCCCTGGGCAACATCGCCGTGCACACGGCGTTGAACCACACGTTCCACAACCTGCTGCCGGCCGACCACCCCGCCCGGAGGGGCGCGCCGCGCATCTTCGTGATGGACAACGTGGACCCCTCCCTGCTGGGCGACCTGTTTGACCTGATCGGCGACGAGCTGGAGGCGACGGCCTTCAACGTCATCACCAAGTCCGGCTCCACGGCCGAGACGATGAGCCAGTTCCTCCACGCGCGGGATCTGCTGCGGCGGAGGGGCCTGGACCCGGCCGAACACATCATCGCCACCACCGATCCCAGCCCGCAGAGCAGTCTGCTGCGGCGCATCGCCCGGGAGGAAGGCTACGCCACGCTGCCCATCCCCGAGAACGTGGGCGGCCGGTTCAGCGTCCTCAGCGCCGTGGGCCTGCTCAGCGCAGCCGTGGGCGGTATAGACACAGAGGAGCTGCTGGACGGGGCGGCCGCCATGGACGCCTGCTGCCGGAACGAGGGGTTCGAGACGAACCCGGCCGAGCTCTACGCGGCGGCGCTCTACCTGTTCTACCGCCGGGACATGCCCATCACCGTGCTGATGCCTTACAGCAGCGACCTGCGCAGCGTCGGGGACTGGTACTGCCAGCTCTGGGCGGAGAGCCTGGGCAAGCGGGACGGGCTGGAGGAGGAGGGCATCTTCGTCGGCCCCACTCCCGTCGCCGCCGTGGGGGTGACCGACCAGCACTCGGTCATGCAGCTTTACCAGGACGGCCCGTTCGACAAGGTGCTGACGCTGATTGAGGTCGAGCGGCCGGTGCCCCCGGAGCGGTCCCTGGCCATCAGCGACGGGCCGGCCGAGCGGGAGCTGGGCTACCTGGCGGAGCACTCCTTTGGGGAGTTGTTCGCGGCTGAGCTGAAGGCCACCCGCTGCGCCCTGACTGAGAAGGGCCGGCCCAACATGACCATCCGCGTGCCGGAGGTCAGCCCCCGCACGCTGGGGGAGGTGTTCATGTTCTTCGAGTACGCCGTCAGCTACAGTGGTTGCCTCTACGGCGTGGACGCCTTCAACCAGCCAGGAGTGGAGCTGGGCAAGCAGTACACGTACGGCCTGATGGGGCGGCAGGGCTGCGCGCCGCCCGCCCAGACCGGCTGAGCGGACGTCAGCCGACGTGCACAAGAGCGCCCGGTTTGCAGCCGAGAGCGGGCCTCGGTATAATACTCAGGAAGCGGCCCGGAGCGCGTCTGAGGCCCCGTGGACGGGTTGTGCGACGGGCTCTGCGCAGGGCAGCATGAGGAGCGGTCCGTGCCAGCAGGCGAGCTGAAGGACTCCATAGCGTTCATCGCTACCCACCCCCCGAAGCAGTGCGGTGTCGCCACGTTCACCCACGACGTGATGCAGGCGGTGCGCGGCTGCATGGATGGGCGCCTGCGCACCTGCGCGGTGGCGATTGACGACCCCCAGGAGGAGCTGGAGTACCCCGACGAAGTCGAGTACACGGTCAACCTGCACGACAACACGGCCTACGTGCAAGCGGCCGACTTCATCAACTACAGCAACATCCGCGCCGTCTCCGTCCAGCATGAGTTCGGCATCTTCGGCGGGCGCGACGGCGTGTACCTGCTGGACCTGCTGCGCGAGCTGCGCTGCCCCATCGTCACCACGTTCCACACGGTGCTCCGGGAGCCCAGTGATTCCCAGCGCGAGACCATGCAGGAGCTGATCGTCCTGAGCAACGCGCTGGTCGTCATGAGCAACCGGGCGATGCAGTTCCTGCGGGGGGTCTACAACGCGCCGGACGAGAAGATCGTGCTGATCCACCACGGGGTCCCCGAGATTCCCCTGGTGGAGCCGACCGCCTACAAGGAGCAGTTCGACATGGCGGGGCGGCAACTGGCGCTGACCTTCGGCCTGCTGAACCCGGGCAAGGGAATCGAGTTCGCCCTGAAGGCCCTGCCCCCCGTGGTGGAGCAGTACCCGAACTTCTGCTACATCATCCTGGGCGCCACCCATCCGAACGTCCTGCGCGAACAGGGGGAGAGCTACCGGCTGAGCCTGCAGCGGCTGGCGCGGGACCTGGGCCTGCAGCGCAACGTGCTGTTCAGCAACCGCTTCGTCAGTCGGGAGGAACTGTGCGAGTTCCTCAAGGCGGCCGATCTCTACCTCACCCCCTACCTGAACCGCGAGCAGATATGCAGCGGCACACTGGCCTACGCCCTGGGGGCGGGCAAACCCATCATCTCCACCCCCTACTGGTATGCGGAGGAGCTGCTGGACGAGGGACGCGGAGTGCTGGTGGACTTCGGCGATCCGGACGCCCTGGCGGAAGCCATCCTGGAACTGATGGGCAGCCCCGCCCGCCTGCTGCAGATGCGCGCCGGCGCCTACGAGTTCAGCCGGCGGATGACCTGGCCCGAGGTGGGACAGCGATACCTGGAAACCTTCCGGGACGCCATCTCGATGGCCCGCGTCAGGGCGTCCATGCCCGACATGAGCATGAGGCACACACTGCCCATCACCGGGCTGCCCAGGCCGCGGCTGGACCATCTGATCCGCATGACCGACGACACCGGCCTGCTTCAGCACGCCCGCTATGCAGTGCCCGACCGAACCCATGGCTACTGCACCGACGACAACGCCCGCGCCCTGGTGGTCGCCTCGAAGTACTACGACCTGTTCAAAGACCCCGAGGCGGAGCGGTTGCTGAACTTGTATCTGTCCTTTGTGCATTACGCGCAGCGTCCGGACGGGCTGTTCCACAACTTCATGGGCTACAACCGGGAGTTTTCGGACGAGGTGGGCAGCGACGACTGCTACGGGCGAGCCCTGTGGGGTTTGGGCTACACCATGTACCGGGAAGTAACCGCCTACTTCAACCTGGCCAAGGAAGTGTTCGAGACCGCCCTTGCCAACCTGAAGACTTCGAACCTGCGGGGCCGCTCCTATGCCGCGCTGGGCCTGTATTACTACCTGCAGCGCTTCCCCGAGGCAACCGACGTCGTGGAGAAGATAGAGCGGCTGGCCGCTGCCCACATGAGCCGCTACGCCGACGCCGCCGGACAGGACTGGAAGTGGTTCGAGGATGCAGTGACCTACGATAACGCCGTCATCCCCCAGTCGCTGTTCGTTGCCTATGAGGTGACCGGCGACGAGCGGTACCGGGACGTGGCCAGGGAGAGCCTGGACTTCATCCTGGAGCTGTGCGATCGGGGGAACCATCTGTCCCTGGTCGGCAACGAAGGGTGGCACGAGAAGGGCGGCAAGCCGGCAAGTTACGACCAGCAGCCCATTGACGCCTGCGGGCTGGTCGAGGCGTGCAAGGTGGCCTTCCGCCTGACCGGTGAGAGGCGCTACCTGCGCTACATGCGCATGGCGTTCGACTGGTTCCTGGGCGTCAACGACAGGGAGCAGCCGCTGTATAACTTCCGCACCGGAGGGTGCTCCGACGGTCTGACGGCCGAGGGCGTCAACCAGAACCAGGGCGCCGAAAGCACCCTGTGCTGCCTGCTGAGCCTTCTTACATTGATGGAGATCTTCAGCGAACAGGACCGGGGCGCGGCGGGCACGGCTACCCGCTGGGGCGTGAACCTGGCCCGCAGACTCTGAGCCCAACCCCAGAGGCACCTGCCCATCGAACTGGACAACGCCAAGTGCCTGAGAAAAAACCCATAGTCATGATCAGCAGTTGGCCCCCCCGCAAGTGCGGGATCGGCACCTTTGCGGAGGAGGCCCTGGAGTTCATCCGTCGCCGAGAGCCGGACCGTCCCGCCTTCGTCATAAGTCACACCGACGGCGAGGGGCGGAACGTGTTCCCCCTGATTGACCTGTCCCGCGCCGACTGGCACGAGCCCGTAGTGGAGAAGGTCCACCAGCTCGACCCCTACGCCGTCCACATCCAGCACGAGTACGGCCTTTACGAGTACGTGGACCACCAGGGCAACTCGGACATGAACGCGCGCTTCGTGCGCATGTTGGAGCAGCTCCGGGACGTGCCCACGGTGGTCGAGCCCCACACCGTCCACGGGCGCATGAAGGACCACGAGGAGGAGTTCATCCGCCGGGTGGCGCAGCTGTGCAACGTGCTGCTGTTCAAGTGCCACTACCAGAAGTGGCGGCTGGACTGGGCCTTCTCATGCCGCGACTGGCAGCGCCCGCGCAACATCATGATCGTGCCTCACGGGGCTCGACCCGACCGGCGCTTCGCCATCGAGGAGGTGGAGGACCTGAAGGAGGAACTCGGCCTGGGGGACCTGCGCGGCCGACACATCATCGGGCTGGTCGGCTGGATCCAGGCGAACAAGCGATGGGACATAGTCACCAGCATGTGGGACGGGCTGTACGAGCAGATACACGCCGAGACCGGCCAGGAATGGGTCCTGCTGGGAGCGGGCGACATTCGCGACCCCCACGACCGGATGGAGTTCGAGCGCTATGTCAACGGCGTGAGGCTGCTGGAGGAGAAGGGCATCGGGCACTTCTACCACTTCGTCCCCCGTGGGCCGATCTACTACAAGGTGATGGGCGTCTGCGACTTCATCGTCCTGCCCACCGTGGACGAGACCCAGTCCGGCACGTTGGCGCGCATAATCGCCCTGAACAAGCCCTACATCACCACCGCGCCCCTGGAGGGGCTGACCGCCCAGACCCTGGAGAGCGGAGGCGGACTGCTGTTCACCAACCGGCAGACGCTGCGGGAGCACATCCTGCAGCTCGCCACCGACGAGGGCCTGCGCTGGGAGCTGGGCTTCAAGCTCTACCGCTACCTGATGAACGTCGTGAGCTGGGAGGTCGTCGCCGGCCAGTACTACGATGCCTACGAGGCGGCCAGGGCGGAGCTGTACGACGGGGTGCCCATAGACATCCCGCCCGAGTTCTGAACATCGGGGGCGAGCATGGAGCTGCGCCACGTGGTGACCTGCTTCCTGGTTCACCCGGACGGCCTCGTGCTGCTGGGGCGCCGCAGCCAGGAGGTGCACACCTATCCCGGCCGCTGGGCGGCCGTCAGCGGGTCCGTGGAAGAGGGCACGCCTCTGCGGCAGGCATACCGGGAGATCCACGAGGAGACCGGCCTGGCGGAGCAGGACGTGGAACTCGCCGCCGAAGGCCGGCCGGTGCGGTTCGCCGACTGGGAGCTGGGGACGGTCTGGGTGGTGCATCCGTTCCGCTTCCGCTGCCGGCGCCCGGACCGCGTCCGGCGCGATTGGGAGCACTTCGAGCTTTCCTGGCGCCACCCGTCCGAGATAGCCGACCTGGCCACCGTGCCCAGGTTGGCCGAAGCGTGGCGGAACGTGGAAGGACTGGACGGGCGCCCGCGGCCCGACGCCGTGTTCGAACAGGTGGCGCATGACCGGGAGCACGGAGCACACGAGCTGGGCATCTGGACGCTGGAGGGGCTGCGGGAGGCGCTGCGGGAAGGGCGCGACCAAGCGGCCGCCTGTCGGCAGGCGCTCGACCTGCGGCCCAGCATGGCCTCCGTGCGCAGCGCAGCGCTGGACGCCTTCGCGGTCGCCCGGCAATGTGGCGATGCCGACGAGCTGAACGAACGTCTGGACGGGCTGATCCGCACGCGGGAGCGCGCGCCGCTCGAAGCGGCCGCAAGGGCGGCGGAACTCGTGCCCGACGGCGGCGAAGCGGTCACCATCAGCTGCTCCTCCACCGTGCTCTACGTGCTGCGCGACGCCGCCGACCGTATTGCGCGCCTGACGGCGGCCGAGTCCCGGCCGGCGTGCGAGGGCCGCCGCACCGCCCGCCTGGCCGCCTCCTTCGGCATCGAGACGGCGCTGGTCACAGACGCCGCGGCGGCGGGCAGCTTGCGCCGGGCGGACCTGCTGCTTTTCGGGGCAGACTCGCTGGCAGCCGACGGCTCCGTGGTCAACAAGACCGGCACCCTCGCCCTATCCGCAGCGGCGGCCCGGTTCGGCGCCGAAACCGTCTGCGTGGCCACGACCGACAAGGTCCTGCCGGAGGGCGTGGATCCGCAGATGGAGCAGATGGACCCCGACGAGGTGGCCCCGGCCATCGAGGGAGTGCGCGTGCGGAACGTCTATTTCGAGCGCGTTCCAGCAGATTGGGTGGATCGGGTGGTGACCGAGGACGGCCCCGCCGACCGAAAGCGGCTGAGCCGACGGGCGCAGGAACTGCGCCGCCTGCAGGACCAACTCACCTGAGTTCGCGGCGGCACACTGTGTGCCGTGCCCAGCGGCCGCAACGTCCGATAGCGTAGTCAGGTGGGATTCTCACAACTTCGAACGCCAGTTGCATTTGGAACGCCCGTTGCACTCATGCTTTTGTGGTTCGTATTGGGACACACGACGGAGGCCCCGAAGGCTCCCGCAGCGAGGAGGCGAGATGAAGAATGCGCTGCTATTCCTGCTGCTCGCGGCCGCCGGGCTGTTCCTCTACCTGGCCTTTGCGGCCGCCGGGCCGGAGGCCCCACAGCGCAGCAGGAATGGCAGGAGGCCGCAGGACGCCATCCGCGGCGTGCTCAACAGCCAGCAGAGCGTCGGGGAGAACACGAGCCGGGCCTTAGAGGCCATGGAGTTCGACAAGTAGGGTCGGTCTACACGACCGCGGACGAGGCGGGCCAAGACGTACCTATGCCGGGGTGCGTCGGATAAGGCCCGCCCCGCCGCTGGTCGTTTTTTGTGACAGTCTGCGCCACGGTGTGTCGCAAGGGGGCACGTCGCAAGGCTCGTCGCGGCCGCAGCAGGGCCCGGCCCGTCCGCAGCGGCCGCGCGCGGTCTGAGACTCTGTGCTGTCGGTAGCATAGAAGCCGTCACCTTTGAAGATGATCCCCGCGCCGCCGCTGATCAGCCGCCGCACGGGCCCGCCGCACTCCGGGCAGCTCTCCAGCGGGTCATTGTCCATGCTCTGGAGCAGCTCGAACCGCCTGCCGCTCTCCGTGCATTCGTACTCGTATGTGGGCATGCACCGGTCTCCCGTTCTACGTTGCGTGCGTCGTCCGCTCGAGGGCGCTCTCCAGCGTGCGGGCCAACACACGTACCGCCTCGGCGGCCGGCCCTTTGCCGGCCTGGGACAGTATCTGGCCCTCCATCAGCGCGCGGTTCGCCTCCTCGTCGAACGGTATCTCGCCAACCACGTCCGCGCCGCGCTCCTGGGCCAGGACCCGGATGCGTTCGGCCTGCTCGGCGTTCAGGTCGCACTTGTTGATGCAGATAAGCGGGCGCACCCGGAAGTGCTCGACCAGGGCCAGGACCCGCTCCAGGTCATGCACGCCGGAGACGGTCGGCTCGGTGACGATCAGTGCCGTGTCCGCCCCGGAGACGCTGGCGATCACGGGGCATCCGGTGCCCGGGGAGCCGTCCGCCACGATGCGGCTGCCGGCGCCGGGGCCAGCCGCCTTTGCCGCTGGCTATGGTCATGATCATGATGGGCCTCTCCCCCGCGGGGGCGGCACGCCTCAGTGGTCGCAGGGGTTTCGTCCGGTCTCCAGCCGCCCGGACAGGTAGCGTTCGAGGATGGTCTCGGGCTCCTCGGCCGGCGCGCCGACCTCCACCTCCACGCCGCTGCGCGCGAACAGGGACTGGGCCCGCCGGCCCATGCCCCCGGCTATCACCATGTCGGCACCGTGCTCCCGCAGCCAACCGGGCAGGAGCCCCGGCTGATGCGGGGGCACACGTAGCTTCTCCATCCCGAGGAGGGACGATTCCTCCAGGTCCACCTCGCACAGGACGAACTCCTGACAATGGCCGAAGTGGCGTGCCAGTATGCCCTGCGCCAGCGGTATGGCGATCTTCATACGACTTCACTCCTTTCCGCGGCATGGCGCGGCTGCGCCGGCTCACTGATGGCCGGCCAGATCGAAAATCGGTCGGACAGCATCCAGAAAGGCCCGGCCCGCCGGCCCATCGGCAGCGTGCTCCACAAAGGGGCGTCCCCGGTCAGAGGCACCCACCACGGCCGCGTCCAGCGGCACGCTGCCCAGGAAAGGCACTCCCATCTGCTCAGCCATGGCGCGACCGCCGCCCCGGCCGAACAGCTCCACGGGCCGACCGCAGTGGGGACAGGTCAGACCGCTCATGTTCTCTATCACGCCCAGCACCGGAAGCTCCAGGCGCCGGCAGAAAGTGATGCACTTGCGCACGTCGCTGACCGCCAGCTCCTGCGGCGTGGTGACCACCAGCGCACCGGCGGCCTCCGGGATGAGCTGGCAGATGGACAGGGGCTCATCGCCCGTGCCCGGCGGCAGGTCAACCACCAGGAAGTCCAGCTCCCCCCAGTCCACCTCCGCGAGCAACTGCCGGAGCACGTTCATCTTCAGCGGCCCGCGCCAGATGACCGCCTCGTCACGCTCCCCCACCAGAAAGGCGATGGACATGACGGCCAGCTGCGGGCTGTAGAGGGCGGGCACCATGCTCTGACCGTCCGTGTGGACCTGCGCATCCTGCAAGTCCAGCAGCCTCGGGACGCTTGGCCCGTGCATGTCCGCGTCGAGCAGGCCCACGCGGAATCCCCGTCGCGACAGGGCCACAGCCAGGTTGGCCGCCACGGTGCTCTTGCCCACCCCGCCTTTGCCCGACAGGACGACGACGGTGTTGCGGACCTGGGCCATGCGCTCGCTCAGCCGGCGCTGCTGCTGGAGCCGGCGGCTGCGCCCGGCGCCGACGGATTCATCCTGTGCCATGGGGCTGCCGTCCTTCCGCTTGCTCCCCCGGGGTCCTACCAGCGGGGGGCGACGTCGGCCTGGTCGGCCTCCTCCAGGCGGCCGTCCCGGAAGGCGGCGATCGCGTCCCGCACGGTTCCCTCGGCGCCGACTGCCACCTGCACGTCGCCGGCCTTCAGCACCGAGAGGGCCTTCGGGCCGATGTGGCCGCTGATGACCCACTGGACGCCGTGTTCGACGACGTTCGTGCCCGCCTGGACGCCGGCTCCGCCGGCCGCATTCGCGTTGTGCGCATTGTCAACGGCCCGGGTCTCCTCCGTCTGGTCGTCGTAGATGATGAAGTAGCGCGCGCGGCCGAAGCGGGGGTCCACCTTGCTGTCCAGACCGGGGCCCTGGCTCGTGATGCACAACTTCATTCGTCTGCTCCGTATGGGGTGAAAGGGGCGGGTGGAGCACGCGCAGCGCACCGCCCCCCCGCAGGCCTTAGTCCGCCTCGCCTTCGAGCTCATCCAGCCGGGCCCTGATCCCCTCCAACTGCTGCTGGAGCAGATCGGCCTGCTGGCGCAGGAACTGGGCCTCCTGCTCGGGGGCCGGAGCGGCCCAGGCGGGGGCCGGCGGCACATAGCCCACGCCGCCGCCCCGGGCCGGCATCCCGCGCGCCGCGCGGACCCAGCCCGGCATCCCGGTTGCGTAGTACCAGTTGCGCCAACCCCGGCCGCCGCCGCGGAAACCGCGTCCCCACAGACCGCCTCCCGGGATCGGGTTCATGTACCCCGGCACTCCGTATCCTGCGCAGTAACCGGCCGCTCGACCGGTCATCGGGCCCATCCCTGCGGGCCCTGTGCCATCTCCACCTGGCATGGCCGTGACCTCCTGAAACAACGAGTAACTAAACGAATTCGGCTCTCACCAGAACCTTCCGCCGCGTCGGCCGAGGCCGAGACCGCGCCCGAATCCACGCCCGAGGCCTCGTCCGAGACCGCGGGGCACACCCGCCCAGAAGGCACCGGCGGGCGCGAAACGGCCGTAGCCGGCCATCCCGCAGGGCGCCGGCCCGTAAGCGGGCCCATAGCCCGCATAGCCGATGGGCGGCACGTAGCGGTAGAAGCCCCGCCCGACACGGGGGTTCATGTACCCGGGCACGACGTAGCCGGCGCAGTAGCCGGCCGCCCTGCCCGTCATGGGCCCCATTCCGGCAGGTCCGGTTCCGTCTCCGCCTGGCATCGCACGCCTCCTTTCCTCAGCCGCAGGGAATAAGGGAAGCGATTCTCGATTCCTCGCCGTTTGTGTCGCGAGTCAACGTTCGCGCGTCATCTTCGTGCCGCAGTCGGGGCACTTCATGTTGTAGCAGGGCACGCCGCGCTGATGCTGCACTTTCCTGCCGCGGTCGGGGCACATGCAGTTGCCGCCCGGTCCAGCGCCGAAGCCGCCCATGCGGCCGCGGCCGCCGCCCCGACCGGCGCCCTGTGCGCCCTGTCCTCTTCCCGTTCCCATCGTCTCAGCCACCTCCTCTCCAGCGCCGTCCTCGGCCCCTGCGACGGCGCCCACGCGGGAATGGCGGCGCGAACGCCACCGGTCCGCCCTCGATCGCCAGAGCCCTGCCCTCAACCAGCGCCCGCGCAACCGTGGCTCTGGCTCGGGACAGCATCCGGCTCACCGTGGGCCGCGAGACGCCCAGCCTCTCGGCGACCTGCTCCTGGGAAAGGCCCTCGTAATCGGCCAGCCGCAGGCCCTCGTACTCGTCCAGCGGCAACACGCACCGTTCCAACCCCCGGGCGGGGATTCCCGCCGGCTTGAACATGCCCACCGGCGGCTGGTGCCGTATGAACCTTGTCTTCTTGCTACGCGGCATCAGTCTTCGTTATGAACATATGTTCATTATACGCGCGCAGCCAGGCCCTGTCAAAGACGAATCCTCTGCGGGGCTCTCGGTATCGAGCGTTTGCCCCGGCAGATGGTGAAGGAGAGCTTACGTCAGGCGGGGCAGTTGCGGGCCGGCCCCGAAGGCCGTCAGGCGGCCGCCTCCAGGGCGGTGACCACCATGACGACGTCGAGGAGCTTGCGGTCCGCGGTCACCTGGATGCGCAGGCTCTTGACGCCAAGGACGGCTTCGGCCGAGGGAACGGCCACCAGGAAGCGAACCAACTGGGCGAGGGTGACACGCTCGACTTTGACCTCGACAGCGTGCTCGACGTAGTGCTCGTCCAGCGGAGCGGTGCTGGGCTGCATGTAACTGACTTTGTCGGCGATGCCGCAGTCCTCGGTTGTCCTTTCAAGGAAGGAAAGCACGCCGAAACCGTCGGGCTGCTGTTGGATCTTGAGGCGGAGCCGTTCGATCTGGTCCCTCAGGGAGGCGTACTGCTGGCTGAGCGCGCGGAGCTGGGCCAGTGAGGCCGTCTTGGGCCCTCGCACCCGCTCCAGCGTCTGCACGCGCTGGAGGGCCGGGCTGACCACCAACTGATAGCCCAGGGCCAGCAGCAGCAGCGCGCCTCCGGCGGCCAGCAGTAGCTTCTCCCTCCGGGCCAGTCGCATGGTCACCTCAGATGGGCTTGAGCATTACCTCGACGGCAAAGCGTACGTTGTCGCCATCGCCCATGCCGACCTCCTTGACTCGGATGTCGGTGAAGGCGGGCTGTGTGAGGAGGGACGCCTTCAGCGCGTCCAGCGACTTCAGGCTGTCGGTGGTACCCTCCATCAGCACGGTGCCGCCACTGACATTCAGCTCCGTGAGTCGCACCTGGAGGTGGCGCGGCATCCCGACGCTGACCTGCTGGAGCAGCCGGAGGGGCGACCCCGCGCGGCCGGTCACCGAGGCGAAACTCTCGTATTCCTCGCGCAACTGCTCCAATCGCCGCCTTACCTGCACAACCGGCTCGACCATGTGGGGCTCCTGCGGCAGCGTCTGGCGGAACACCTGCGCGATCTGACTGTCCAGGGCCTCGTTCTGGTCCTCCAGGCGGCCCAGATGCATGAACACGCGAACAAGCCAGGCCGCCGACACCAGCACCAGCAGGGCGACAACGACGAAGCCGGCGCGCCTGGTGGCCGCCGCACGTTCGGCAGTGGCCCGGTCCGCGCGCAAGAAGTCCGGGCCCTCCCCTCTCCCGGCGGCCCGCAGCGCCAGGCCCAGCGCCACGGCGAACTCCGGTCCCACCTGCGCCCCTTCGGCAAGGCTGAGCCCCTCAGCCGGCTCCAGGGCCACGACCGAGGCCGGAAGACGGGCCTCCAGCAGCTCCGTCAGGTCCGTCGCCACCGCCCTTTCCGCGGTGAGGAAGACGGTCACGCCCGCCGGCAGGGCACCGCGACACGCCTCCCGCCACGTCATCTGCAGTTCCCGCGCCAGCGCCGCAGCCAGTGCTTCGGCGGGCACGGAGCCCTCCTGCGGCGTCGCCAGGCTGCGCGCGGTCAGCAGCCGGCCGTCCCGGGCAAGCCCCAGAACCACGCGCTCCTCGCGGACATCCGCGACCAGAGCTGGCCCCTGCGCTGCCTCGGGATGTGTGGCCAGCACCAGCGTCAGAAGGGCGCAGACCTCCGCATCCACCAGGTCACACGGCACGCCGACCTCGCGCAGGAGCCCGGCCCTGCGGTGCAGCGTGTCCCGGTCCACCGCGCCGACCAGCAGCTCGTATCCCCCGTCAGGAAGCTGCTCGGAGGTGCAGATGTCCAGCACCGCCTCCCCGAACGCCAACGGCAGTTCATCCTCCAGCTCGAACGGCAGCGCGCGGTGCGCCTGCTGGAGGTTGCTCAGCTCGGTCTGGTGCCGATGGAAGAACACGGCCCCCGGCGGGGCAGCCACGGCCGAGGCCACCCGCCGCCGAAAGCCACCATCGGCCAGAAGCTCCCGCAACGCCGTCGCAGCCGCGCCGGCGTCCCTGGCCGCGGCCGGCAGGGGTCGGCTCAGCACCCGCTCGACCCGTACTCGCCGGCCCCGGCAGACTACCTGCGCGACTCGGATCTCCCGCCGGGCCACGTCAACCCCGATGGAACGGTTCGCCATAGTCAGCTCCGACCAATCCTGACTGCCGTTCAGATCTCCTCGTGCAGTATCTCGACCGCCCGGGCGCCCTCCACCCGCAACACGGCGCGCAGCGTGCGCGCGGCCCCGCCCGCCGAGCCCGTCGCCGTCACCTCGAAGTAGCGAACTTCCGGTCGCACAGTAAGCTGCGGGCGCAGCGCGTCGAGCACTTCCCGGGACACCCCGCCCACTGTGCGCAGGTCCTCGATGTTCTCGAAGGGTTGCTGGAAGCGGGCGTCCACGATAGCGCGGGCGAGTTCCAGCTCCATCCGCTCCGACAGGCTGGCCAGCACCAGCGCCGGGGCGTAGTTGACGTCCACTTTACCGCTTCCGTAGATCGTCACGAACTCCCGCAGGCCCGGTCCGGCTTCTTCGCCTTGCTCCGCCGAGGGAGCGAAGGCGTCCGCCGTGACGCCGCGGACCAACTGCAGCTCGTCCAACGTGTCCGGGGGGCCGTTCCTGCAACCGTAGGGCTGTGCCAGCGTGCTGTAGTAGTCTCGCTCTGCGCCGTCGTTCTCCCGCTGCACGAACGGCAGCACGGTCACGTCGTCGTCCGGGTCCAGCCAGTCTGCCAGGGACGGCACGACGCGGTAGCTTATGGCGTCTTCCGCGTCTCTCTGCTCGTTCAGCAGGTCAATCAGCCCGAGCAGTTGATCCGCTCGCTGCCTGGAGAGGCTGCCTTTCTCAAGCAGCAGCCCCACGTTGAGGCGGCCGTTGTGCTGCGCGACGGCCACCGTGCAGGAGCCGCTGCCGACCGTCAGCCCCTCGGCGAAGGCCTCATCGAGCGCCTCAGCCGTCCGGGGAGCGTCCGGGTCGGCCACCAGCGCAGCGGCGGTGCTCAGGCCGGCCTCGGCGCAGCAGAGCGCCTGTTGTGCAGCGCGCCAGTTCGTCGCCGCGTCCAGGTTCACCCGGCACTCCAGGCCCAACTCCAGCAGCAGAAGCTCCAGCAGCACCACCACCAGCAGCACCACTATCAGCGCGAAGCCCGACCGGTCCGCTGTGCTGCCTGGTCTCATGGGCGCAGACTCCTTCGGCTGCGGTCAGCCGGCGATCCGGCCGCCGGGACGGCTTCCCCCGCCCGTTCGAGCGCGTTCAGACAGGCA
>CAYFVS010000104.1:0-12729 GCA_964346565.1 uncultured candidatus Brocadiaceae bacterium
TGGCTGAAGGGCGGCCCTGAGAGCGACGTGGTCGTCAGCAGCCGCATCCGCCTGGCCCGCAACGTGGAAGGCTGGCCCTTCGTCAACAGGGCGGCTGCCGACCGGCGGGCGGAGCTGGAAACGTACCTGCGTGACATCCTGCTGTCGCTGGACACGAGCCCGCCCATGAACTACGTGGAGCTGGCCGGGCTGGAATCCCTGCTGGTGGACCTGCTGCTGGAGCGCCGCCTGATAAGCCGGGAGCACGCGGAGGCGGACTGGGCCCGGGGCGTGGCGTTCGACGACCAGGAACGCCTGAGCGTGATGGTCAATGAGGAGGACCACCTGCGCATCCAGTACATGCTGGGCGGGCTGCGGCTGGAGGAAGCCCATCGGGAGGCCGGCCGGTTCGACGATGCGCTGGCCGCGGGAATCCCGTTCGCCTACTCGCCCCGGTTCGGCTACCTGACGGCCTGTCCCACGAACGTGGGCACGGGACTTCGGGCCAGCGTGATGCTGCACCTGGCCGGGCTGGCCATGTCGCAGACGATGGACCGGGTGATCGCCCTGGCCCGCCGTGAGGGGCTGGCCCTGCGGGGCGGCTACGGCGAGGGCGCTCACGGGGCGGGAGACTTCTACCAGTTCAGCAACCAGTCAACACTGGGGCGGCCGGAGGAGGAGGTAGTCGAGTCGGTGAAGCAGTCGGCGCTGAGGCTGGCCGACATGGAGCGGCAGGCGCGCCAGGATCTGTATCGCAGCAACCGCGAGGGCTTCCGCGAGCGCATCCAGAGGGCTTTCGACATGTTGCGCTCGGCGCACAGGATATCCTCCCAGGAGACGCTGAGCCTGCTGTCGCAGTTGCGCATGGCGCTGGAGATGGACGTGTTCGGCGAGACGGCGCCGGGAGCGGTGGCTGACCTGTTCCTCTTGACTTTGCCGGCACACCTGCAGACAATGGAGGGTAAGGAGCTGGACAGCTCCGTGCGGGACTAGTTGCGAGCGGTATATGTAAGAGACAGGTTGAAAAGCCGTTAGGACGTAGGAATGTACGAAAGGCTGACCGACCAGACTAAGAAGGTCATAAGCTACGCGCGGCAGGAAGCGCAGCGGATGGGCCATGACTATATCGGCACGGAGCACCTGTTGCTGGGCCTGTTGAGGGAAGGCACAGGCGTGGCAGCCACCGCGATGCAGCGGCTGGGGGTGGAGACCAACCGGGCCCGTCTGGAAGTGGAGAAACTGGTGCGTGGCGGCGGGCAGCCCTCCTCCGGCGCAAAGCAGTTCGCCTTCACCCCCCGCGCGCACAAGGTCGTCTGGGAGCGCGCCTTCCGCGAGGCCAAGCGCATGGGGCACAAGTACGTGCGCACCGAACACGTGCTGCTGGGCCTGCTGGACGAAGAGGACTGCGTCGCCAACCAGGTCCTGCTCAACATGGGCATCGAGCCGGAGGAGATCCAGGAATCCATCGCCGAACTTCAGGGCGAGTACGCCGAGGATGACGAGGGCTCGGACGCCCGCGCGGCCGCCGGCCAGAAGAGCAAGACACCCGCCCTCGACTCCTTCGGGCGCGACCTGACCAGGCAGGCCCTCAACGGCGAGCTGGACCCGGTCATCGGGCGCGAGGCCGAGATCGAGCGGGTCATCCAGGTGCTGTGCCGGCGAAAGAAGAACAACCCCGTCCTGCTGGGCGAAGCCGGCGTCGGCAAGACGGCCATCGTCGAGGGGTTGGCGCAGGATATCGTCAGCAGCAACGTGCCGCGGCTTCTGCGCGACCGGCGCATTGTCGTGGTGGACCTGGCCCTGATGGTGGCCGGGACCAAGTACCGCGGCCAGTTCGAGGAGCGCATCAAGGCCGTCATGCAGGAGGTGCGCAAGGCCAAGAACGTGGTGCTGTTCATTGACGAGCTGCACACTCTGGTGGGCGCGGGCGGAGCTGAGGGAGCCATTGACGCCAGCAACGTGTTGAAGCCCGCCCTGGCCCGCGGCGAGGTGCAGTGTATCGGCGCCACCACGCCGGATGAATATCGCAAGTACATCGAGAAGGACGGCGCCCTGGAGCGCAGGTTCCAGACCATCATGGTGGAGCCGCCCACCCGCGACGAGACGGTTGACATCCTGAAGGGCCTGCGGGACCGCTACGAGGACCATCACTGCGTGCGGCTCAGTGACGAGGCTATACGCTCCGCCACGGACCTGGCCATGCGCTACATCACCGGCCGCTTTCTGCCGGACAAGGCCCTGGACGTCATTGACGAGGGCTGCGCGCTGGTCAGGCTGCGCAGCATGAGCACGCCGCCGGAGATCAAGGAGCTGCAGCGGGAGCTGTCCCAGCTCACCCTCCGGAAGGAGCAGGCGGTGGTGGAGCAGGACTTCGAGCGCGCCGCCCGGCTGCGTGACCGCATCGAGCGGCTGGAGGAGCGCCGGGAGGTCTACGAGGAGGCCGAGTCCGACCACGAGGCTGAAGTGGTGGGCGTGGTGGACGAGGACGTGGTGCGCGAGATAGTCAGCCGCATGACGGGCGTCCCCCTGCGCAGGCTCCAGGTGGAGGAGGCCGAACGCCTGCTGCGCATGGAGCAAGAGATCCACAACGACCTGATAAGCCAGGACGAGGCAGTCAACGCCGTCAGCCGCGCTATCCGCCGTTCCCGCTCGGGCATGAAAGACCCCCGCCGCCCGGTGGCCAGCTTCCTGTTCATTGGGCCGACGGGCGTGGGCAAGACGCTGCTGGCCCGCTGCCTGGCCAAGTTCCTGTTCGGGGACGAGGACGCCCTCCTGCAGATAGACATGTCGGAGTACATGGAGAAGCACAACGTCTCCCGGCTGGTGGGCGCGCCGCCCGGCTACGTGGGCTACGAGGAGGGCGGCCAGCTCACAGAGCGCATTCGCCGGCGGCCCTACTCGGTGGTGCTGCTGGACGAAATCGAGAAGGCCCACGGCGAAGTGTTCAACATGCTGCTGCAGATCATGGAGGACGGTCGGCTGACCGACAGCTTCGGGCGTCGGGTGGACTTCTGCAACGCCGTGCTGATCATGACCTCCAACATCGGCGCTGATGTCATCAGGAGCAGCGCCGGGCTGGGCTTCCGCAAGCAGTCCGAGGAGATGGACTACCAGACGATGAAGAAGCAGCTCATGGAGGAGGTGGAGAAGCATTTCCGCCCCGAGTTCCTTAACCGTCTGGACGACACCATCGTATTCCGCTCGCTCACGCGGGATGACCTGCGCCAGATCGTGGAACTGGAGCTGAACAAGGTCCGCGAGCGGCTCCGGGTCAAGGACCTGGAGATGCGCATCACCGATCAGGCGGTCGAGTTGCTCATCGAACAGGGCTACAACCCCGAGTTCGGCGCCCGCCCGCTGCGCCGCGCCATCGAACGACACATCGAGGATCCCCTGAGCGAGAAGATCCTGGCCGGGGAGTTCGTCGAGGGCGCCATTGTCGTGGACGCCAGCGGGGAGGAGTTCCTGTTCCAGAGCGGAGAGCGCCGGCCCGAGAAGTCCGAGAAGGAGCCCACCCCCGCCGGCTCCTGATCGTCCGTCGGAGCAGCCGGGAGCCATCGACGGGACACGCCATCACGGCCCGTCCTTTCCTCTGCGGTCAGCCGCTCCCAGCTCCACCCACCGAGCGCCCGGCGGGCAGCCTCCACAGAACGGGTAGGTCCGGCGTCTCGCCGGACCTTGCACGGCGGGGACGCCGCGCCGACCAGCACGGGCGGGAGCGCGGCCACGGGTCGGCGGGGCGAGGCCCCTCGTGGGGTCCCGCGGGAAGTAGTGCAGGTGGCTCTCGCAGCGGCAGTCGCTCGCCCCGAACCCCGGCACGCTGCTCTCGGCGGCGCGCGCCACGGCCTCGCTCAGCCGGCATTCGTCCGCCTCGGCGCCGCGCCAGACCAGTGCCCCGACCGGCCGAGCATATTGCCTGAGGTAGTCCACGTGCCAGTGCAGCCGCTTGCCCTCCGTGCGCAGGTGCCGCTGCAGCCTGGCCCGCAGCCCTCCCCGTGCGCTGCCTACGTAGCAGTACCAGCCGGGCGGGAAGCGCATCCTGCCCAGCGCCCCCACGCGCATGGCCACCGCGCGCTCGAGCATCAGCATCAGGGCATAGGCTCCGCCCTCCTCGGGCAGGGCGCCCGGCTCACGGTCCTCTTGTGGCATCGGCCCACAGCCCCCTTCGCTCGGTCCAGGCGCGCTGCTCCGCCTGCAGATACCGCTCCAGCCGGGGATGGGGGAAGCCGTGGTAGGCCACCGCCAGCCCCTTCTGCAGCAGGCGCAGGTTCACATCCGCGCCGGCTTGGTCGTCCGCCGTCGCCTCGTGGACGTAGTACAGGCGCCGTCCGTATTCGTCCAGCTCCTCTGGCCCGCGTCGGAGGACGACCCGGCGCCCCGCCAGGCGCCCACGCAGGAACGTAGTCGCCTCGTCCGCCCAGCGGCGCACCTGCTTCGGCGACAGGCCGTAACGCCCGGCCTGGCGGTCCGCCTTCGTCTCGTTATGCGCGTCCAGGGCGTCCACGCCGATCAGGCGGATGCTTTCCCGGACGCCCGCAACCTCGATCGTGTCGCCATCGTAGACGTGGCTGACGGGCCCGCGCACCTCGGACGCGCGGCTCGGTCGCGGCGCGTCCAGGCCCGAAACGACGGCTAACAGCGCGATCAGCGCGGCCCCGGCGACGAGGATGACGAGAGTGTCTCTGCGCCTGGCGGCGGCCACTGAACTCATGGGTCTTGCGCCCCGAAGCGGCAGGGCTCCCCTCGGAGGGTCACGGCCCCGTGACGGTGGGAGTGGCACTCCAAATTGACCGCCACCGGGAGGCTGGCGATGTGGCAGGGAGCGCTCTGCACCAGGACGGCCAGTGCCGTCGTGCGCCCTCCGAAGCCCTGTGGCCCAATTCCCAGCTCGTTGACACGCCGCAGCAGCTCCTGCTCCAGGGCTGCCAGGGCGGGGTCAGGATTCGGCTCCCGCAGGTCCCTCAGCAGGGCGCGTTTCGCCAGCAGCGGCGCCCGCTCGAAGTCCCCACCCACGCCGACACCCACGATCAGCGGGGGGCAGGCGTTGGCGCCCCCTTCCCGCACCGTCTCGAGCACCGCCTCGACCACGCCCTCTCGTCCCTGGCCGGGGTCGAGCATCCGGACGCGGCCCATGTTCTCGGCGCCCCCGCCCTTGGCCAGCAGGTGGAGTTCCATCCGGTCCCCCTCCACCTGCTCCAGGTGCACGATGGCCGGCGCGTTGTCGCCGGGGTTCTCGCGGCCGAAGGGATCGGCGACGGTCGAGGCTCGAAGCGGCTGTTCGGCCACGGCGCGCCGGATGCCCTCGTCCACGGCCTGCTGCACGGTGCCGCCCTCCAGCACCACCCGGCGCCCCATGCGCACGAAGGCCACCGCCAGCCCGGTGTCCTGGCACAGGGGCAGGCCCTCTTCCCGGCTGATGCGCTCGTTCTCCAGGATGGCCGCAAGCATCTCGCGAGCCAGATCGTCCTCCTCTGCCTCGAGCGCGCGCTCCAGCCCTTCGCGTACGTCCTCCCGCAGATGCGTGTTGATCCGCCGGTAGAGGGCGGCCGCTGCATCGGCGAGCGCAGCGGACTGGATGACCGAGATCCTTCGCATGGGCGCACCGAATCTACGCCAACCCGACGGCCAGTTCAAGCACGGGGCACCCGCCGCGCATCCGGGGATGCACCCCGGCGCGGCGGCTTGTATACTCACACACAGAACAGGGGCAATCAGGGCACAGGGAGGCGGACATGGAACCCGAGGAGCTGTTCGACGAGTGGCTGGAGGACACCATCTACCGTGACAAGCAGGTGGATCGCCACGGGGTGCACCTCACCGTGGGCCAGGTAAGCCGGCTGGAGGCGCGGGGCAGCGTGGACTTCGGAGGAAGCGAACTGGAGCAGGCCCCGGCCACGCGCATCGAGCCGGTCAGACGCGACCCGGCCGACGACTACGGCTGGTGGAAGCTGCAGCCCGGGGCCTACGTGGTGACCTTCAACGAATCGGTCAGGGACGGAGCGCCGCCGTTGTTGCTGGTCACTAACGAGCGGCTGCTGAGCTGCGGATGCGCCATCGCCCCGCTCGTGCTCGGAGCGGGTGAAGTCCGGTCGGTCCTGACGGTGGCGGACCACGGGGTGGCCATCAAGGAGAACGCGCGGGTGGCCCTGCTGCGGCCGGTGGGATGATTTGATTCGGCCAGCAGGACAGCTACAATGGCACCCTCCGCAGAAGTGAGGGAATCCCGTGTCAGTCCGAGCCGCCGTCATCAGCCCTGCGCGCTACGCCTCGACCCGCCTGCCGGGCAAGCCCATTCTCGAGCAGGCCCGGCGCGTCACGGGCAAGTACATCATCCAGCACGTTTACGAGCAGGCGGCCCGAGCGCCCTCCGCAGGGCGCGTTATCGTGGCTACCGATGACCGGCGCATCGCGGACGCCGTCGAGGCGTTCGGCGGCGAGGCCCGCATGACCAGCCGTAACCACTCGTGCGGCACCGAGCGCATCGCCGAGGTCGCCGCCGAGCTGGACCATCCCATCGTCGTCAACGTCCAGGGCGACGAGCCCGAGATACTGCCCGAGCAGGTGGAGTCCGTCATCGCTCTGCTGGCCGAGCATGAGGACGCCGCGATGGGTACGTTGGCCTGCCCCATCGAGACGGAGGCGGAGTGGCGCGACCCCAACGCGGTGAAGGTTGTGCTGGACGAAGCCGGGCGGGCGCTGTATTTCAGCCGCAGCCCCATTCCGTACCTCCGGGGCTGCGAGGGCCCCCTGGCCGAGGCCCCCGCGCGGCCGCTGCGCCACCTGGGCATCTACAGCTACCGGCGCGAGTTCCTGCTTGCCTACGCCGACCTGCCGCCCTCCCCGCTGGAGCAGGCGGAGAAGCTGGAGCAGCTCCGCGCCCTGGGGGCCGGACACACTGTACGCGTCGCGCTGACCGAACACCGGGGTATCGGCATTGACACGCCCGAAGACCTGGAACGCTGGCTCGCCCAATACCGCAACGAAGAGGAGTCGCCATGAAGAGGAGCGAGGAGTTCGCCGTCAAGATGGAACGGCTGGAGGAGTTCATGACCGGGCACGAGCTGGCCGGGCTGGCCCTGAGCCGGACGGAGAACTTCGCCTGGGTGGGCTGCGGGGCCGACAACTCGGTGGTCACCAGCAGCGAGACCGGCATGGGCACACTCCTGGTGCGGCCGGGCGGCGTGACGCTGCTTGCCAACAACATCGAAGCCGAGCGCCTGCTGACCGAGGAGCTGGACGGGACGGGCATCACGGACGTGGAGACCTACCCCTGGCACGAGCCGCATCAGCGGGAGGAGATCATCGGCCGCGTGAGCGCCGGCGGCCGCTTCGCGGCGGACGACGGCGCCGCGGGCCTGCCCGGCCTGCCGGAGGAGTTCGCACGCCTGCGCTACACCCTGACCGGCGCTGAGATCGAGCGCTACATCGCCCTGGGCAAGGACTGCGCCGAAGCGATGGAGGCTGCCGCCCGGTCAGTCGAGCGCGGCACGACGGAGCGGGACGCGACGGGCCGGCTGGCGGGCCGGCTGCTGAGCCGCGGCATCACGCCGGTGGTCCTGTTCGTGGGGGCCGACGAGCGCATCACGAGCTGGCGCCACTGCGTCACGAGGGGAGCAACCGCCGAACGTTGCGCGATGCTGGTCACCTGCGGACGGCGAGGGGGCCTGATCTGCGCCATGACGCGGATGGTGCACTTCGGTGAGCTTCCACAGGACCTGCGCGCGCGGCACGACGCCGTCTGCCGCGTGGACGCCGCCGCCATCACGGCCACTCGCCCGGGGCGCAAGGTGGCAAACTTATTCGCCGACATCCAGCAGGCGTACGCGGACAACGGCTTCCCCGACGAGTGGAAGCTGCACCACCAGGGGGGCGCCACGGGCTACCTGCCGAGGGAGTACCTGGCCACGCCCGCCTCGGCCGAGATCGTGCGCGCGCCGCAGGCGTTCGGGTGGAACCCCAGCATCTGCGGCACCAAGTCCGAGGACACCATCCTGGTCGAGGAGGACGGGACTACGGTGCTGACCGCGCCCACCGGCGACTGGCCGGTGGTCAGGGTCGAATGCGCGGGCGAGACCCTCAAGCGGGCCGACATCCTGGTGAAGTGAGCCGCGGCGCAAGCGTTGACTTATGCGCGTCGCCCTGCTAACCTGCCGGCGCCGCAGGCGCGGCGACGTTGGACCTGCCGTTCCGTCAACAGGCTGCCCTCCAGGAGATCCCTGATGAACGCCACCCACACCCACCGCTTCAGCCAGAACGGCAAGCGCATGCGCGCTTCAGAGATCCGCGAGTTGCTGAAGCTGACCAACCGCCCCGAGGTGATAAGCTTCGCCGGCGGGCTGCCCAACCCCGAGATATTCCCCGTCGAGCAGCTGCGCACCGTCATACGGCACGTCATGGCCGAGCACCCCCGTGACGCCCTCCAGTACTGCGCTACCGAGGGGCACAACAAGCTGCGCGACGCTATCGCGCGCGGCATGGGCAGCGTCCACGACACCCCCCAGAGCATCCACAACATCATGATCACCCACGGCTCCCAGCAGGCGCTGAACCTGGTGAGCCACATACTGCTCGACCCCGGCGACGTGGTGGTGATGGGCGCGCCGGCCTATCTGGGGGCGGTGCAGGCATTCGAGGCATTCAGGGCGCAGATCGAGAGCGTGCCCCTGGACGAGAACGGCATCCGGGTGGACCTGCTGGAGCAGAAGCTGGAGTCACTGGCCCAGGACAGGCGGCTGCCCAAGTTCGTCTACCTGGTCCCCACTTTCCAGAACCCCTCGGGGGTGACCCTCCCCCTGGAACGTCGTCGCCGCATCTACGAGCTTGCCTGCGAGCACGACGTGCTGCTGATTGAGGATGACCCCTACGGGTTCCTCCGCTACGAGGGGGAGAAGGTCCCGCTGATAAGGAGCCTGGACCAGCAGGACCGGGTGATCTACCTCAGCTCGTTCTCGAAGATCCTGGCCCCCGGCTTCCGCATCGCCTGGATGGCCGCCCCCGAGGCCATCGTCAACAAGGCGTGCCTTGCGAAGCAGGCGCAGGACCTGTGCTCGAACAGCTTCGCCCAGTATTGCATCTTCGAGGCGATGTACCACGACTTCCTGTTCCCCCACATCCAGGAGATCATCAAGTTCTACCGCCGCAAGCGGGACACCATGCTGGCGGCGATGGAGCGGCACTTCCCGGGGCAGGCCAGGTGGAATCGCCCGCAGGGCGGGCTGTTCCTGTGGGTCGAGCTGCCGCCGTTCATTGACACCCGCGACATGTTCGCCAAGGCCATAGCCAACGACGTGGCCTACGTGGTCGGCCAGGCCTTCTTCCCCAACGGCGGGGGGCAGCACTGCATGAGGTTGAATTTCAGCCACGCGTCCGACGAGATGATTGAGGAGGGCATAGAACGCCTGGCGCGGGTCATCCGGAAGGAAATCGAGGAGAAGGAGAAGACCCTCGAGGACGAGCTGATCGGCGGCTTCTGAGCGCCATCACCGACTGCCAACAACGGGGGGAACCGCGACGACACGACGAGCACAACGGGAAACGACATGACGGGAACAGAAAGGATAGGAAGCTGGAGCCTGAAGTGGCTTTATCGCTTCTACACTATCCATCTTGTGCATCCCGCTGTCTTGTTTCGTCGTGTCGTCGTGGTTGATTCTCTCTCCGTGGTTCAGATGTCTGCCGGTTGGCAGCGGGACAGCAAGCGCCGGACGTCCTCAAGCGTGTAACCCACGGTACTCCCGCTCATGGCGCTGGCGGCCCCGGCAGCCACCGCCCACCGCAGTGCCTCCGCCGGCCCGTCGGTCAGCTCGATTGCCCGCAGCCAGCCAGCAAGGAACGCGTCGCCGCAGCCAACCGTGTTGGCCAGCTCCTCCTCCGACAGCGGGCAGCGCAGGCTGACGGTCACGTTCTCCTGCACCACGTAAGCGCCCCGCGCCCCGAGGGTGACCAGTACCGTCTGCACGCGCTCCAGCAGCTTCCGCGCGGCTCCGGGCGCCTCCTCCGGCGTCACCTGCCGCCCCACCAGTTGCCCCAGTTCCGTCAGGTTCGGCTTGACGGTGCCAACATGGCCGCCGCCGACCGCCGCTCGGAGCGCGGTGCCACTGGCGTCCACAACAACCTTCGCCCCCACCTCCCCGATCGAAGCGATGAGCTCCGCCAGGTCCTCCGGCCCGCAGCCCGGCGGCAGGCTGCCCGCGAAAACAACCGCCGCTCCAGGGGCCTCCTGCAGCCAGTCGAGCAGAACCCCCCGAAGCGCCTCCAGCTCCTGCGCCGACACCGTGAAGCCTTCCTCCCGCAGGTGGGTGGTAGTCCGCGCCTCGGGGTCCAGGATGGTTGTGTTGGTGCGCGTGGTGCCGTCCACCGGGTGCAAGTGGGTCCAGACGCCCTCGGCGGACAGGCTCCGCTCGAAGACGGCCAACTCACCACGTCCGACGAAGCCGGCAGCCCCGGCCTGCCCTCCCAGGCGCGCCACACCCCGCGCCACGTTGTTGCCCTTGCCAGCGGGCAGTACAGAGCGGACGCGCGCCCGGGCGTGAGCCCCCACCTCGAAACCGGGCACCTCCAGCGCCTTGTCAATCGCAGGATTGAGTGTGACCGCGACGATCACGACCCGTCCCTCCGCCAGTGGAGCAGCTGCGCCGGGCTCGCCCCGTGCCAGCCCGTGTCGGGCGCGGCTATCGGCGGGCGGTTCGTCGGGGCGTTCTCCTGGCTCATTCGCTCTCCAGGACCAGTATCCAGTCGTGGGGATGCTGCCCGCCGCCGGCCGGGGCGGCGAAGCACCCGGCCTCCTGCGTCGAGGCGGGGCTCAGCTCGCCGGTGCGCACGTCAAACCAGTGGGCCTCGTACTCCTTCCCGCCGCGAAGCTTCAGCGTCACCTGTCCGCCGACGGGCAGGTACACCGCGACCAGGTCGCACTCGCCGTCCGCCAGCGCCAGCGGCGCGCGCCCCTGCTCCCATCCCTGCCCCTCGATCAGCGCAGGGGCGGGACGCACCTTCTCGAACGGGACGATCTCGTGGAAGAACCGCCGCATGAGCAACAACTGCTCCATGCCGGCCTGGTCCTCCTCCAGGAGCATGAACGGGCCCCAGGTGTTCTCCCATCCATGGATGATGCCCAGCCCGCTGAAAAGGCCCCGCCAGCCGCCCCGGCGGGTGTGCTCAACGTCGCAATAACGGTGCAGAGGGAATACTTCGGGCAGCTCCGGGTTGCGCTCGTAGCCGTATTCGGCCAGCACGGCCGTGCCCGGCCAGCCAGCGAGGCTGGCGGCGATGGCCTCGTCAATGCCGGCTGCCAGCCAGCCGTCCTCCTCGCCCATCGAGCCCCAAGCCTGGAACATCCAGTGGTCAATGGCGTCCGGGTCGCGGCGGAAGCGCTCGGCGAAGGGCGGCCGCGGCGGTGCATTGTGGAGGCTGACGATGTGCCCGTGGGGGGCGAGGCACTTCAGCCAGCGGGCGATGCGTATGGCCCACCTGTCGCAGGCCCGGCTGTGGCGCGCGTTGCCGTCGGGATAGTACTCATACTCGTTCATCAGCGTCCAGAACCACACGCACGAGTAGGCGTCGTAGCGGGCCACCAGGTGGCGCAGCCACAGCTGCTCCCACTCCGGCAGGAACACGTCTCGCCGGTTCCACGGGAACTCCGAACCCCACGCTTCCATGATCATCTCCAGCCCCATGCCGACCGACTCGCACAGTTGCACCACCGAGTCCACGGTGCGGAACCAGTCCTGGTTGAAGCGATCGAAATCGGGCGACTGCGGGCTGCCTCCCCACGGCCAGGTGCGCCGGGTCTGCCACCGGCTGTAACCCCTCGGCGGATGGAAGGGACTGACCGCCAGCCGCGCGCGCAGCAGGTTGACGCCCTGGGAGGCGCGACGCCGGATGAACTGCTCCACCGGGCCGCCGCAGTGCTGCATGGCGAACACGTTGTAGGTTGTGTCGCCGAAGATGAGCACCGGACGCCCGGACTCCAGGTGGAACCCCCAGGCCCGCCCCGGAGTGGCGCGGAGGAAGCCCTCCGTTTCGGCGTCCTCGACCCGGAAGCCGCCCTCCCCACTCAGGCCGGGGTCGAGCGGCATGGACGAGATCGCATAGGTCCACTCGCCCGGCTGTCCGGGGTTGAACCGCACGCACCAGGTGTCGTCGCCGGCATAGAAGCCGGGCACGGTGAACGTCTCGCCGCCGGGTCCCCGGAACGTGCCCGACACGTCCACGTCGGCGCTAAGGCGGCCGCAGGCCCCCTCGGCGTGCAGCCGCCACTCCCCTACTTGCCTTCTGGCCAAACGTTCAGGTGCGTCGTCCATGGCTCTGCTCAGAGGATTCAGCTCAGGCATCCACCAGGCAGCCGCGCAGGTAAGCGGCAAAGCGGTCCACGCCGGTCAGCGGCGGCTCGTCCTCCTCGTACTCGATGGCCAGGTAGCCGCGGTAGCCGACCTCCCGCAGGATGCGCACCACCCGGCGGTAGTCCACCGCCTCCCGCCGGTCCTCCTGCCGATAGGTCACCTTCGCGTGGGTGGTCACCGCGTAGGGCGCGCAGCGGACGAACTGCTCGTAAACGTCTCCCGTGAAGTTCCAGAAGTCCAGGTTCAGGCCGACCCACGGGTTGTCGACGAACGGAGCCAGCAGGCCGAGGACACCGTCGGCCGTGCTGGTCAGGCCGCCGTGGTTCTCCAGCGCGAGCACCACGCCGGTCTCCTCCGCCGCCTCGGCGCATTCGGTCAGACCGTCGCGGACCCAGCCGGCGGCGGCCTCCTC
>CAYFVS010000105.1:0-1732 GCA_964346565.1 uncultured candidatus Brocadiaceae bacterium
AAGACGAACACGAAGAGTATCGAGTTTCTGAGAGAGATATATCGCCTATACATTTCCTTTACCTCCTGTGGTTAGTTTACTCTCTTGCTCGTCAGTGTAGCAGATAGTTGTAACCAGCATATGGCGGGGGTGTTACAGTGCTGAAATGTCGTGTTACGATCTGGTGACAAGTTCCGGCGAATCCAGGGGCTTGTGGTAGTGCCTGCTGCCGAGACGGAGACCAGGAACGGCAGCAGGTGGGGGCCGGTTGCGAAAGACAGTGCGATCTGGCTCGCAATCAATTCCCGTCAAACCGGCAGTCGTAGTGTGAAAACAGTTCCCTGCCCTGAGCGGCTGCGCAGGTCGACCTGTCCTCCGTGCCGCTCGGCGATAGCCCGCACCAGCGCCAGGCCCAGTCCGCTTCCGGGGATGCCCCGCCCCCCCTGACCCCGGTACAGCTCGTCCCAAACATGGGGCACCTCCTCCTCGGGTATGCCCGGCCCGGTGTCCGCGATCTCGATCACCACTCGGGCGCCGTCCTCAAAGGCGCGTATCTCGATCATGTCCCCGGATGTAGTGAACTTGAGGGCGTTGTCAACTAGGTTGTGCACGGCCAGGAGGAGTAGGTCTCGATCTCCCTCTACGGTGGGCAGAGGCCAGGGCACCTGGGGCACGCTCAGGGTGAGGCGGCGCTGGCTCCCTTCGGGCCGCTCACGGGCCACCGCCACCGCCTCGTGCAATAACTCCCCCACATCCACGAGAGTCGATTCGAGAGGACGGATCTCCAGTTCGGCCAGCTTGCGCAGGTCGGAGGCCAGCCGGCTCAGCCGCAGCACCTGGGCGTCCACGCTCTCCAGGGCATCCTGTCGCGCCTCCTCGGAGGTGAGCCAGGTCAGGTTCGCCAGCCCGGCCCGGATGGCGGTGAGCGGGTTCTTCAGTTCGTGGTCGAGGCGCTGCAAGAAGCGCCGCCGCCCCTCGGCCGCCTGAGCCTGGTGCTGGGAGATCGCTCGCCGGATGCTCTGCTCCGCCCGCCACTGGATCATCAGGATCATGGCGATCAGACCGCTCAACAGTACACCGACCAGCGGCGCGACAAAGATCAGCCGTCCGGCCATGTAGATGCGGTGATTCTCGAATTGCCCACCGGCGATCAGTGCTGCTATCAGCAGCCCAGCGGCAGCCGGCAGGAGCGCCGTCAACCATGACCATCGGATCTTCATACTATGCTCTCCACCCGTCCTACAAAGCGGTATCCCTCTCCATGAACGGTGTCAATGTAGCGTGGATCATCGGGGTCGTCGTCCAACACGCGCCGCAGTTCGGCAATGCGCGTGTCCACGGTGCGCGTGCCAGTGGGGTAATCCCAGCCCCAGACGGCGTCTAGCAGCCGGTCCCGGGTGAGCAGTTCGTCGGGATGCGTCATCAGGTATTCCAGCAGCGCGACCGCCTTGGGCGTCAGGCGCAACTCCTCCGAGCTCATATAGGCGCGGCGCGTCCGACGGTCCAGACTCAGATCGCCGCTGGCCAACCGCTGGGCGGACGCCAACGGCGGCTGTCCGGGCCGGGCGCGGCGTAGTACAGCGCGTACCCGAGCTACCAATTCATGTGGGTCAAAGGGCTTGTTGAGATAGTCATCGGCCCCTTCCTCCAGGGCCATGGCCCGCTCCGTGGACTCGCCGACCTGGGTGAGCAGGATAACGGGGGTCCAATTGTCCGCCTGGCGCAGGCGGCGCAGCACCTCACGGCCGTCTAG
>CAYFVS010000106.1:0-7338 GCA_964346565.1 uncultured candidatus Brocadiaceae bacterium
TATCCCGCATTCATGGGATCGGCGATCGGCGTTTCCCTGCCCTTCGAGGAGGCGGTCGAGCAGGCCGCACACCACGGCTTCGAGGGCATCTACCTGGACCTGGACTACCTGTCGAAGACAGGCCCGGAGACTGTCGTGCAGATGCTGAGCGAGCGCAGCCTGCGGGCGGCCGGCTGGTACCTGCCATTCGGACTGACCGGGGGCGAGGCAGCGTTCGAGGCCGCCGCGCAATCGCTTCCCGCCACGGCGGAGGCCTGCGCGCGGGCCGGTGCGGCGCGGTGCTCCACGTGGATACCGCCCGGCAGCGACGACCTGCCCCGTGACGCGATGTTCGAGCAGGTGCGCGAGCGGGCCCGCGCGGTGGCCGAGGTGCTGGCAGAGAACGACGTGCGCCTGGGGCTGGAATTCATCGGGCCGAAGACCTCCCGCGCCAAACGCCGTCACGAGTTCATCCACACCATGGACGGCATGTTGGAGCTGTGCCGGGCGGTCGGCACGGGCAACGTGGGCCTGCTGCTGGACTGCTGGCACCTCTACACCAGCGGCGGCAGCATGGACGACGTGCTGGAGCTGTCCGACCAGCAGATAGTGGACGTGCACGTGAGCGACGCGCCGGAGGGCGTGGCGCTGGAGGAGCACGTGGACAACGTAAGGCGCCTGCCGGGGGAGACGGGCGTTATTGACTCCGCCCGGTTTCTGGAGTGCCTGGATCAGATAGGCTACAGCGGCCCCGTGGTGGCCGAGCCGCTGTCGCGCCCGTCCGATGCGACGACCGACCAGGAGGCAATACGCGCCACGAAGGCCGCCATGGACGCGGTCTGGCCCGGCTGACGACGCCGTCATCGCAGGGAACCCGGAGAGGAGGAACCCCCATGCCCGCGCCGGTGCACCAGAAGAGCTTCGTGCTGACCGTCGCCGAGTCCAAGCGGCTCATCGCCCGGGCTGTCAAGGCCCATCCACTGGTGGTGAAGGCGCTGAACGAGGGCATCGTCGCCGTCGCCAAGGGGACCACCAATGCCTACGTGGCCGAGGAGCTGCTGGGCCGCGGCCTGCACAAGGCCCACTACTGCACGGGAGTGACCACGCCCCCCGGCCGGGAAGGACCCGCAGCGACAGCCAGCGAACTGCCTGACGTCGTCCTGCGCCACGGGGAGCCGGCCGAGGACGCTTCCGCCACCGGAATCGTGCACGAGATGGGCCCCGGCGACGTGTTCATCAAAGGCGCCAACGCCCTGAACTACGAGAAGAAGCAGGCCGGCATCCTGATCGGCCATCCCACCGGGGGCACCATCGGCCAGGCGATCGGCACCGTGGTCGCCCGGCGTGCCACGCTGCTGATCCCCGTCGGGCTGGAGAAGAGCATCCCCGGCGACATCCATGGGCTCTACCGGGATCTGACCGAAGTCGGCCCCGGGGGCGACGGGCCCGCCCTCTGGCCCGTTGACGGGATGATTTTCACCGAGATAGAGGCGCTCCGGCTGTTCATGTCCGGCGGGCGCGCCGCGCCCATTGGCGCCGGGGGAGTGGCCGGCGCGGAGGGCAGCGTGCGCATCTCGGTCTGGGGTTCTCCCGAGCACATCGCGCGCGCAGAGGGCGCCGTCGAGTCGGTGCGGGGCGAGCCGCCCTTCGTCGAGCCTTGACACGGCTGGACCAGGGCCGGAGAATTCCGCGCATCGCCCCTCTGGTTTGCGCAAGCCATTGGAGAAAGAACAGATGCGAGCGAAACACCTGCTCTGCCTCCCAATCCTGGCCGCGGCGCTGGCCGCCCTCGGCGCGCCGGCCGCCGAACAGCCCGAGGCCGACTCCGAGCACGCCCAGCGGATGGCCCGCACCTACGAGCTGATAGCGGACTTCGAGGAAGGCATGGGCGACGCCGTCTCTCTGGCGCGGGCCGCCCTCGACCTGACCGAGCCGCAACAGAAGCAGATCCGCGCCCTGGCCGCCCGGCGCGAGGAGGAGATAGCCCGGTGGATGACAGAGCTGCGGCACCGCTACGCGGGTGAGGTACGTGAGGTACTGGAGGAAGAGCAGGCAGCTCGCTACGACGCCGTCCTGTCCGCTCTGGAGGATCTGTCCGAGCGCATCGCCGACGCCCGCGCCGAACTCATGGAGGAGCTGGGCGCCGCCGACGCGTTGGACGAAGTGCCCGGCGACCGGCTGCACCTGAGCGACCCCACGGAGTTCCTGGAGCTCGACGAGGAGACGCGCACCGCCCTCCTGGAGCTGCGCCTGCGCACCCATAGGGAGCTGAGTGAGATCGTCCAGGACCTGCCCGATCCCGAGACGCTGAAGGATCCGGACGCCTGGCGGCAGTACCGCGAGCGGTACCGCCAGTCGCAACAGAAGGTGCAGGACCGGTTTGAGGCCGAGCGGGCCGAGCTGCTCACACCTGAACAGCTCGAGCGCCTGGAGCAGCTTCGGGGGGCCGTCGAGACCTACCGACAGCGCCTGCAGCAGGCAAGGCGGGAGACCTTCCAGACCATCTACCGCCTGCTGGGCGGGCAGCCCGAGGCTGCCCCGGAGCCTGAACGCGAGAGGAGCGCGGGCGGCTGACGCGCTCAGATGAAGTTAAGCCCGTAGGCGGGCAACGGCAAGGGGAACAGCCCCTCCAGCAGTTGCCCCAGCTCGGACCCCGCCGGCAGGTTCAGCTTCAGCTCGTCCCGCCTGTCGTGCGCCAGGAACACCAGCCTGGTGACCTCGCTCATCCTCTCCAGGGTCAGTTCCTCGTCACCGTAGAGCAGTGCCAGGCCGTCGCCGCGCGTCTCCGCCCGCAGGCGGCCCACTCTCTCCTCGCCAAGCAGCTCGGCGAACAGCGGGATACACCCCGACCAGAAACGCACGGGCTGGATGATGCCCAGCGTGCCGTGGAACCCGTGGGGTTCGGCGGCCCATCCGTGCAGCCGGGCCAGGGCGCGCATCTCCGCGTCCCATGCCAGGCAGTCCAGGTGCGCCTCGTCGGCCCCGTAGCGTTCGAGCAGCGCAGCCAGCGCGTGGGCAACGGCCGCCCGCGAGCCGGCCGTCTCCTTGACCGCTATGGCATCCTCGTCCAGCCCCCCGGCCCCGGGACGCTGCACGGCGAGGTAGGCCGCCGCGCCGCCGCCCTTCTTCTCGCGCACCAGCAGCACTTCGCCGGGAGCATTGACGACATGGCCGCGGGCGAGGAACCGGCGGAAATCCTCCGGCGGCCGGTGGAAGCGTACCGGCTCGGCCGAGTGCAGGCGCAACAGCTCGGGCAGGCCCTGCTCGGCCCACTCCTCCAGAACGTACGGGCCAGCGGCCGGCACGCGCCGGCGCCCGACGCGGTAGGTCACGTAGCCGCCGGGGTCCACGTAGTCCAGCCGCCGGTAGAGCCCCCGCCCTCCGGAAATCAGCAGCAACGTGCATCCGTCCTCGACGGCCTTCGCCCGGGCGTCTTTCATCAGCCGGGTTGCCAGGCCCTGGCCGCGGTAGTCGGCGTGGGTGCAGACCGATCCGATGCACCCGGCGCGCTGGCGCGTGCCCAGCAGCCAGAGGTCCGTCTGGTATATGCCCACCAGGGATACGGGCCGCCCGTCGTCCACGAACACGCGCAGGTTCTCCGCGTTCTCCTGGGCGAACAGCAGGGGGTAATCCCGGGCCATGTGGCCCTCCCCGCGCGGCCGGAACACGGCGTTGGCCAGCTCGACGGCAGCCTCTATTTCCTGCGGCCTCACGCTCCGTGGTCCCTGCACAGGCATGGCCGGATTCTCCTCTGCTCCGTGTCCCGTTCGACGACCTATGTGTTAGCACACGCCGCCTCGGGGGGCAAGCGCCGCCGGTTGACGCGCCGGCGGGGGCCGCTTAGCATTGGCGGCTCGGCCCCCAGGTCAGTTTCCCTCCGCCCGCTCAAGCTCCACCGGGGGATTCCCATGCACATCGTCGTCTGCGTCAAGCACGTCCCGGACACCGCCGAGGTGCGCATTGACCCCGAGCGCGGCACCCTCATCCGCGAGGGCGTGCCCAGCATCCTGAACCCGCTGGACGCCCACGCGGTCGAGGCGGCCGTCGCACTGCGGGAGCAGCTTCCGGAGGGGCGCGTGACCGCCCTGTCCATGGGGCCGTTCCAGGCAGAGGCCGCCGTGCGCGAGTGCATCGCGAGGGGCTGCGACGAGGGAATCCTGCTGACTGACCGGGCCTTCGCCGGCGCGGACACCTGGGCCACCTCCTACACGCTGTCCTGCGCGGTCCGGGCGCTGGGGGACGTGGGCCTGGTCCTGTGCGGCAAGCAGGCCATTGACGGAGACACCGCCCAGGTCGGCCCGGAACTGGCCGCGCATCTGGGCTGGCCCCAGGTGACTTACGCCCGCCGCATCCGGATAGGCGACGACGGCCGCCTGACCGTCGAGAGGCTGACCGACTACGGCAACGAGACGCTACGCGTCGAGCCGCCGGCAGTGGTCACGGCGCTGAAGGACCTGAACGTGCCCCGTCTGCCCTCCCTGGGCAGCCAGGTGCGCGCGCGCCGAACTGAGCCGGCTCGGTGGGGACCGGACAGGATAGACGGCAATGCCGAGGAGTTCGGCCTGGACGGTTCCCCCACGCGAGTCGTACGCGTGTTCACGCCCCCGCCGCGGGGCGAGTGCGCCCGCCTGGAGGGCGAGCCGGACCAGGTGGCCGCCCGGCTCGCCGGAGTCCTCGCCCGGCGAAGGAGCGAGCCATGAGCCTGCGGGTGGATCACGAGGCCTGCACCCTCTGCGGCCGGTGCGTGGAGGCCTGCCCCTACGGCGCGCTCAAGGAGGCTGACGGGCATCTCCGCGCGACCGAGCAGTGCAACCTGTGCGGCGCCTGCATCGAGGAGTGCCCGGTGGGAGCGCTGGCCCTCGAGGCGCAGGAGGGCGAGCGTGGAGGAGCGACTGCGGGCGGCGGGGTGTGGGTCTACGGCGAGCATCAGGCCGGCCGGTTCCACCCCGTGGTGCGGGAGCTGGTGGGGAAGGGCGCCGAGCTGGCCGCCGCCCGTGACTGCGCTCTGGAGGTCGTGGCCGCCGGTGGCGACGCCGAGGCACTCGCCGCTCAGCTTGCGGGCCTGCCGGTGGCGGCGTTACGCGTGGCGGCGCACCCCGCTCTGGACGACCACCGCGACGGCCCACACGCCCGCGTGCTGGCCCGCATGATAGCCAAGGGCCGCCCGGAGATCGTCCTGGCCGGCGCCACTGCGCGCGGACGCTCCCTCATGCCCCGCGTCGCCGTCCTTTGCCGCACGGGCCTGACCGCCGACTGCACGGGGCTGGAGATTGAGCCGGAGCAGGGCCACCTTCTGCAGACGCGCCCGGCCTTCGGCGGCAACATCATGGCCACCATCCTGACGCGCCGCCACCGGCCCCAAATGGCCACCGTGCGGCCCCGGGTCATGGCCGTCGCCGCGGCGCGGGACGGCCAGCCCCCGCCGGTGCGCCGCTGGCGGCCGCCAGATGAGCTGCTGGACGACCCGGTCGAGGTGATGGGCCGGGAGGAGCGTGCCGAGGAGGGCGTCAGCATCGCCGAAGCGGACGTGCTGGTTGCCGGCGGGCGCGGGCTGGGCGGGCCGGAGGGGTTCGACCTGCTGCGGGAACTGGCGGATCTGCTGGGGGGCGAAGTGGCCGCCAGCCGGGCCGCGGTGGACGCCGGATGGATACCCTACAGCCGCCAGGTCGGTCAGACCGGCAAGACCGTCCAGCCCGACCTCTACGTCGCCGTGGGCATCTCGGGGGCCGTGCAGCACCGCGCGGGGATGCAGTCGGCCGGCACCATCGTCGCCGTCAACTCCGACCCTCAGGCGCCCATCTTCCAGATCAGCGACTACGCCGCTGTGGGCGACTACCGCCCTGTGCTGACCGCGCTGGTCGAGCTGCTGCGGCGGGAGGCCGCGCATGAATGAGCTGAGGCCCCTGCCCGCCGGGCCGCCCCGCGCCGAGCACCGCAAGGTGGAGGGCTGGGACAGAATCCGCCGGGGCTACGTGCAGTACCTGGCGGACGAGTCGCGCATGGCGGCGGAACACCTCGAGGTCGTCCACTTCCCCGCCACGGCGGAGCAGGTGGCCGCCGTCGTGCGCGCCGCGCGGGAGGCCGACCGGCGGGTGGCCGTCTCCGGCGCCCGCACTGGCATCACCGGCGCCGCCGTCCCCCTCGGCGCCGAGGAGGTCATCTCCCTGGAGCAGCTCAAAGGCAGGCCCGTCGTGCGCCGGGAGGGCGACCGGTGGCTGGCCCGCGTGGCGGCCGGCACGACGCTGGACGAGCTGAAGGACGCCCTGGCCCGCGGCCTGTGCCACTACCCCGACGGCAAACCGCCCCGCCCGCTCTTCTACCCCGTGGACACCACCGAGACCACCGCCCAGGTGGGCGGCACCATCGCCACCGACGCGTCCGGCGCGCGGACGCTCCACTACGGGTCCACACGGCAATGGGTGGAGTGGCTGCGGCTGGTCACCCCCGACGGACGACTGCTGGAGCTGCGCCGGGGGCAGGTGCGCGCCGACGGCGGCAAGCTGATCTACGTGCGCCCGGACGCGCGCCGCGTCGAGCTGGCCATCCCCGACCTGCCCATGCCGGCCACCAAGCACACGGCCGGTTACTACCTGGCGCCGGGCATGGACGCCGTGGACCTGTTCGTGGGCAGCGAAGGGACGCTCGCCATCGTGGTGGAGGCCGAGCTGCGGCTGGCCGAGAAGCCGGCCAACCGCCTGTTCCTCACCCAGTTCGTGCCCGGGCCGGATGCGGCGGTGGACTTCGTGCTCGCCTGCAAGCAGAGCAAGGCCATCGCTCCCCTGGCGCTGGAGTACATCGGCCCGCGGGCCCTGGACCTGCTGCGCAGCAAGGGCCGCCAGACACCGGCCTACATGGAGGTGGCCCGCCTGCCGGAGGACGTGGCGGCGGCCGTGTACCTGGAGATGGCCTTCGAGGATGAGGCGGAGCTGGACGCGGCCTACGACGCGCTGCTGCGGTTGCTAGCGCCGCTCGGCCTGGACGAAGACGATAGCTGGGCCGGTTTCGCCGAGAAGGACCTGGAGGAGATGAAGCGCCTGCGCCATGCCATCCCCGAGGCCGTCAACGCCATCATCGCCCGGCGGCAGGCGGAAGTGCCCGACCTGCACAAGGTGGGCACCGACATGGCCGTCCCGGACGAAGCGCTGCCGGAGATGATGGGCATCTACCGCCGGCGGCTCGACGAGTGCGGGCTGGAGCACGTCATCTTCGGCCATGTCGGCAACGGGCATCTGCACGTGAACATCCTGCCGACCACGGCGGAGGACCTGCGACGGGCCGAGGATCTCTACGGGCAGTTCGCGCGGGAGGCGGTGCGCCTGGGGGGCAGCGTGGCCGCTGAGCACGGCATCGGACGCATCA
>CAYFVS010000107.1:0-4393 GCA_964346565.1 uncultured candidatus Brocadiaceae bacterium
CCCGGCAAGGCGGCCCTCGACGCCGCCCCGAAGCATCTGAGGAGGGTATGGTGAATCGCCTTCAACACCCCGTTGAACGGCCCTTCAAGCCCCCGTAGACGGGCAGTCAAGGGCCGACAATGGAGCAAGCCGCCCCGCGTCCGACCCCCCACATGTGCTGCCTCCCCGCTTCGCGGCACTTTCGGGGCCCCCGGCCGCCGGGCTTCTTCTACGCCTCCCCCCGCCCTCCACAGCCCCATCTGTGCCAATCCAGATGCTCATCTGTGCCACCCCCCGCGCTCGTGACCACTGCGGTTGTTTCTTGACAGTCGCGCGCCAGCAGCTACAGTGCGTGCATGGCGCTTGACGGCGTCACGCATGGTGCGGCCCGAAGGTCATTTGCCCGGAAGGGCCCTTGAGAAGGAAGGAGGAATCCTATGGCTGCCGAACTGTCAGAGGACCTCTCCCGTATTTCCGCCGCGGCCGGGAAGCTGAACGCCACGGCGGAGCGGCTTACCCAGCAGGTTGTCGGCCTCAGTGACCACTTGCAGCAACTGCAGGTGGGAGTTTCGTGCTACTTCACGGACAAGCATTTCCGGACCCGGTCTGACGATCCAGAGGCCGGTCAAAATGCCCAGGGACGGCAGTACATGAGTTCATGCTGCTGTTTCCTCGGCTTTGACAAGGCAGACGACGGAAAATGGTGTGTGGTCGTGGCCTGCCGAAAGACTGGCGAAGGCACATCTGCTGCCGGTCCTAAGGACGCCGAGCCGGCTGCGGGGCGAACGTTGTGGGTCCGCCCGTTCGAGGCATGCGCTCGGAACGTTCGGCTTGCGCTTGCGCCGTACGTCCCCAACGTTGTCGAAGGATTGGCAGCCGCAGTCGAGCGCGTTATTGGATCGGCTCAGACGTCTCTGAGCGAACTCGAGAAGATCTCTAAGGATCTGGAAGCCGCGTTGCCCAAGAAGCGCGGTTGATGCCCACGATTTCGTGCTGCACCATGCTGGGGGCCGGTGGAAACCGGCCCCCTTCTCTTACGCCTGCGCAAGCGTGACATGAACAGGGTCGGTTATCCGCGACGGCGCGCACCCGGCTGGTCGCGCACTGGGATGACGACGACCTCTACCTGCACTGGCACCTGTCCATGCTGGTGGACAGGCTGCGGCGCACGGGCGCCTCGTGCGTCAAGCCGCGTGCGGGGTGGTGGGGCGTCGGCGCGCCGGGGCGCTGGCGGCTGCGGGGCATCCGGCACAACGTGTTCGAGGGACAGATGCTGTTCAGGCGAGACCGGGCGCTCGAACTGGGCGGCTATCCGCCGCTGGACAGCGGCCAGGCGAAGACCCTGTTGGATGCTTTCAGAGCCGCCGGCGAGCTGCACACCTGGAACCCGCCCGCCGCCGACGTCAGCTACATCTACCGCTGGGCCGACGGGCTGAGCCACATAAGCGCCGGCGGCGCCTGCCGGAACCGCGACTTCGGCACGACGGAGGTCCTTGCGCCGTGGCGAGGGGTCAGTGGTTGGGGCAGTTGGGCCTTGAGCTGAGCGCGAGCATCTGCCATACTGCCTATCAGATGAAGCAGACGCGGTCAGTCGCCCGCCAGCACCGGGAGGAGGGAGGAATGACCCGCGGTGGGATTCGTCGCAGCAAGCCGGTGGTCAGGTCAGTGGGGGCAGTTTTCTGCCTGGCACTGGCGGTGCTGCCTGCCGCACCCAGCGCCGTGGAGGAACTCGTCCGGGCCGGAGCGCACCTTTCCGAGCCGGGCAGCCTGCCGGACGCCGCCGCCTGCGGAGAGACGGAGCGCGCCGAGCACCTGCTGGCCCAGGGCATGCCACCCAACGCCAGCGTGGAGGACGGGCTGACGGCTCTTCACTGCGCCGGCGGCACAAGGCGAGTGGCCCTTGCTCGGCGCCTCCTCGACGCAGGTGCGGATCCAAACGCCAGCAACCACAATGGCTTCTCGGTGATGCACGCTGCCGCAAACGGTGGCGATGCCGAACTCATCCGGCTCCTGGCAGAGGCCGGGGCTCGGGTCGGACAGAGTGCGGACAGCGGCTTCACTCCCCTCCACTGTGCCGTGTGGAAGGGACGGACGGATGCCGTGCGCGCTCTGCTGGAAGCAGGCGCAGACGCCGCCGCAACCGGCCTTCGCTCGGGCACGCCTCTTCACCTGGCGGCGAACTTCGGCCACGTTGGCATCGCTGAGCAGCTACTGGCGGCCGGCGCCGATCCGAATGCAGCGGAACCCTCCGGCAGAACGCCCCTGCACAAGGCCGCAGCGACGGGCCACGCCGAGGTCGCACGCCTGCTCGTGGACGCCGGCGCAGAGCCCCTTGCCGACAAACGGGGCGACACGCCCTTGCACGTGGCCGCCTGGAGCATCCCATGCCCGGGCATTCTGGAGGCGTTGCGTCAGGCAGGCGTGGACGTAGACGCCCAGAACGAGGACGGCGCAACGGCGCTGCACATGGCTGCGGGGCTGGCCCGGCGCGACGACGCCGAGTGGCTGCTTGAGCACGGGGTGCGAACCGACCTGAAGGACAAGACTGGCCGCACGCCGCACGACTGGGCCGCCAGGGAGGGGCACGAGGACATCCAGGCGCTGCTGCGCAAGCACGCGGCCGGGGAATGACCCCGCAGGCCGCGCGCACGCTGCTGAGCGGCGCGACGAATCCGCAAGTCTGCCAACCTTCCCGCAGCGCGGGCATCCGGGCAGGAAACAGCCTTGACAGCCCCGCAACGCGGCGCTACACTGCGGGCTACCTGAGGAGTGCTATATGAGTGCAACGCCAGGTAAGTCCGACAAGGTCACCCTGAAGATACCGCGCCCGCTCTACAACCGGCTGAAGCAGCTCATCGCCGGTACCGGCTTCAACTCGGTCACGGACTTCCCCTTTTACGTCCTGAGAGACCTGGCGAGCCCGATCGAACGCAGGCCCCGCCGAGAGAACGAGCTGACGCAGGCGGAAATCGAGGCGGTGCGCAAGCGGCTGAAGAAGCTCGGCTACCTCTGAGCGGAAGCGGCGGCGGGAACGCGTCGCCCCTTTTTTTGCCGGTCTGACACTCTTATAGGAGTGTGACCCGAAGCGCAGACCCGGGTCCACAGGATCGGGAGGTGCACCATGAGAGCAGTGGCGAAGGCGGTGGCGACAACGGCGGGGTTGCTGGTGAGCGTGTTCGCGCTCGCCTCGCTGGTGCTCGGCTACGTCGGAGTCGGGGACGCCGTGGGGCAGTGCTTCGGCTGGAGGGGACTTGCGCTCGCGGGCCTGGCCTTCTGCTGTGAGTACGTGGACTCGACGCTCGGCATGGGTTACGGGACCGCGCTGACCCCGCTGCTGATGCTGGTGCTGGGGTTGGAGCCCCTGGTCATCGTGCCCTGCGTGTTGTTGAGCGAGCTGGTGACGGGCCTGTCGGCGGGCGCCGCGCACCACGTGGCAGGGAACGTCTCCTTCAGCCGCAGCTCCCGCGCCACGCGGGTGGCGGCGGTGCTGTCGGGGTGCAGCGTGCTGGGCGCCGGGCTGGCGGTTGCCATTGCGCTGAGCATCCCGGCAGTGTGGCTGAAGCTGTTCATCGGCGTGGTCGTGCTCTCGATGGGAGTAATCATCCTGGCGGCGCCGAGAGCCGGCCTGGGCTTCTCGTGGGCCAGGGTGACGGGCCTTGGCCTCCTGGCGGCGTTCAACAAGGGGATGAGCGGCGGGGGCTACGGGCCGCTGGTCACCGGGGGCCAGATACTGAGCGGCGTGCAGAGCAAGAGCGCTATCGGCATCACGAGCGTCTCGGAGGGGCTGACCTGCGCGGTGGGGCTGGGCATTTACCTGGCCACAGGGACGGCCATCGCGTGGAACCTGGCGGTGCCGCTGATGATAGGCGCTCTGGCCTCTGTGCCGCTCAGTGCGTTCACCGTCCGGCGCGTCGGCGCCCGCGAACTGCGCACGGTGGTGGGCGCGGCCACGGCGGCGCTGGGGTTGCTGACTCTGGTCCGCCTCTTGTGACGGCCCGCGTGCGGCCGCCGCGCGATGGGCCACCAGGGCGGCCGAGAGGCCTACCAGTTGAGGATTGGCACGGGGGGCCGCTCCAGAACCCAGTAGTAGGCCAGCGCGCCGAGCCAGCCGTGGCTCAGTGCCAGAGGAATGAGCTGCGGCGTCCACAGGAACAGCGCCGTCCACGCCGCCCCCGCCGCCGTGCAGAGCCCCACCAGGGGCCACTCCGGCGCATGCACCAGACCGAACAAGACCGCCGCCGCAGGCACGACGGCCCACCGCGGCAGGCCCAGCCGCCGCAGGTTGCCGGCGAAGATGCCCTGCACCAGGAACTGCTGGACCAGCGCCCACGCCGGATACAGCGCAAACACCACCGCCGCCGACGCCGGCAGCTGCCGGTAGCCGGCGAGCAGACGATAGGCCACTATGGCAAGG
>CAYFVS010000108.1:0-1810 GCA_964346565.1 uncultured candidatus Brocadiaceae bacterium
TGCTCGTAGGAGGCAAGGAGCATCTGCTCCATCATGCCGATGCTGAGGTGGATGAAATTGGTGCCGGCCAGCGCATTGGTCAGCACCTGCAGTGCGCGTTCGTAGCCGGCCTGGGCGTCGGGCACGGTAGCGTCGATGCCCGTGCCTCCCTGGAACGGCAGCCCGTAGAAGCGGGCCATCTGAGCCGTGGCCGCGTGCATCAGCCCCGCCTCGGGGGAGGCGCCGCAGTAGTTGGCAGTTGACATGTCCATGCTCCCGGAGGCAATGGCGAAGATGCAAGGATGGCCGGGGGAGAGGATCTGCGCCAGGGTCACTCCCGTCAGGACGTTCGCGCACTCCTCGACCACCGCCCCTGCGATCGTGATGGGTGCAGTGGCGCCCAGTTGAGCGTCAACTTCGATGTAGATGGGAATGCCCCACTTGACACATTCCATCAACTCCTCCAGGCGCAAGGCGTCGTGCAGCAGAGGGCTCACCATGCAGAGCACCACTGTGAAGACGGGACGGTCTCTGAGGGCCTCCCTGGATCCCGCGACGACCAGGGCCATCTCCACCTGGTCGCGGATGGACCTGGCCCCCTGTCCCTGGGAATAGTAGTTGCGGGATGTGTTCGGCACGACGTTGGCGAACAGGATGCGGTCGAAGCCGGGCTGCGGTATGTCCTGGGGCACCACGATGGCGTGCATGATGTGCAGGTTCTCCAGGGCGTCCTGGAGCCTGGTCAGGTCCACCAGGTCCTGGAGCGCAGCCGGCCGGTGTTCCCCGTCGAGTCCGAGCACGTACAGAGCACTGGAACCGCCGATGGTGTAGCTGGTGTCCAGGTCAACCCGGATGTCGAACTCCGGCTGCTGCCCGGCAAGCGTGAACTGCGACGGAGCCGTGCCCAGGGCGCTTCTCAGCACGTGCTCCGGCACCTTGACTATCTCGCTGTCGAAGTCCACGCGGCACCCCCCGTCGGACATAGCCTCCAGGGCCGGCCGGTAAGGCATGCGGACCCCGACCTCACTCAACACGCGCAGCACCGCGGAGTGTATCTGCCGGACGTCGTCTTCGCCCAGGACCTCAAGCTGGCCTCCCTTCACTCCGGCTATGGCCATTGCCTCACACCTCCCTCTCTGGCAGCGCAGGGTTTGCCGCGGGGGCGGGCAGGTGAGCTGGCCTGCCCCGGTCGCCAACAGAGCGTGGAAGGATAGCATCCACCGGCCGGCGGGGCAAACCAGCCGAGAGAGACAGCCCGTCGCACCCGGCCGGGCGGTGCGCCGGCGGTTCAGCGGGACGAAAGCATCAGGAAGCGCGCCCTTCCGGTTTCGCCCTCCAGGACGCGCAGCAGTATCTCTCCGCCCTCCGGCGCGGCCTCCAGCAGCCGCCGGTAGTCGGCCACGGAGGCCACGTCCTGTCGGTTCACGCTCAGGATCACGTCACCGGGGGCAACCTGGTCCGCCGCCGGTCCGTCCGGGTCCACGTCGGCGACCAGGACCCCTTCCAGGTGCGGCCGTCCCAGGTGTTCGGCTATCTCCGGGGTCAGCTTCTGCACCTCCAGACCCAGCCGGTCGGCACCGTGCGGTCCGGGGCGCTCCTCGCGGCCGCTCAGTTCGACCGACAGCTCGAGCACTTCCCCGTCGCGCCAGACGGTCAGGGTAACCTGCGTGCCCGGGGGCGTGGCGGCCACCCGACCGCGCAGGTCGTGCACTCCGCGCACGGGCCCGCTGCGGTAGGCAACGATGATGTCGCCCGCTTCCAGGGCCGCCTGCTCGGCCGGACTGTCGTGTAGCACGTCCTGGACCAGCGCCCCTCCGTCGCCCTCGTAGCC
>CAYFVS010000109.1:0-14063 GCA_964346565.1 uncultured candidatus Brocadiaceae bacterium
GGAGCTGAGGAGCCCAAGGCGGCAACTGGCACATGTTCCACACCAGGTGGCTAATCCCGGCCAACCTCCTTCAGAAGCTTGGCGGCCCGCCCGGCGTCGCAGGCGCGCACCTGGATGCCGATGACGGCCATGCCGTCCACGGGGTAGATCGTGGACATCATGTCGTTCAGGACGCTGAACGGGATGTCGTGGTCAGAGAAGGCCATCTTCACAATGGCAGCGCGGGCGTGGTTGGGCGTCTCGCGGGAGCGGGCGCGGCGGGCCCACTTCGCCAGGGCTTCGAAGCCCGGAGGGCGTCGCGCCCACCGGTCAGGGGACGTAAAGAAGGGCGCGGCCGTGTCCCTCCGCGCGGCCGCGCCCTGTTGTCATCTGCATGACAGTCGGGCTACTCCCGGACCCTCACCACGTTGACGGCCCTCGGGCCTTTCGGGCCCTGCTCGACGTCGAACTCCACGGCTTCATCCTCTGCGAGCGTCTTGAAACCGACGCCCTCGATGGCGCTGTGATGGACGAATACGTCCTGGTCGCCATCGTCGCGCGTGATGAAACCATAGCCCTTCTTGTCACTGAACCACTTCACCTTGCCTCTGACCATTGTGCGTAACCTCATGCTTACCGGTGAAACCATGCGCCGACGCGCCGGCGGCGCTTGGGAGCGTCACGTCTCAGGGATACGCTCCGCTGGCTGAGGCGTGCCGATTGGTGAGCAGACGCAAAGCGGTGACCGCGCCCGGCCGGGACGCAACAGTAGGGCAGGTCCGTTCCGTAGGGGGGAGGGAACCCATACCGTGAGGACTAACCCGAACCCATGCTGCCTGGGAGGCCTAAGCACCTGAATGCGCGGCCTCCACCCCGCTGCCAGGGGCTGCGATACAACCCTGGACCGCTCCCATCAATCGAAGCACTGTCCCGCTGCTTGCTGCGCCGCGGGCGCGTCCAACTGACGGGATTATAGGCGCTGAGGGCCGGAAATGCAATACCAAAAACGCCAAGGACAGCAGGGGCAAGCTACGCCAGCCCGGCGCGCTCGATTATCTCCGGCACCAGGTGGTCCCACCCCAGAGGCATGATGTGGACGCCCTGGCAGATGTCCCTGACGGCCTGGATAGTCTCGACGGCTATCTCGACGGCCGTCTCGCCGGACTTTGTCTTCTGCTTGTCTTCCTTCAGCCGCTTGATGAGCCGCTCCGGCACGTCCACCCCGCTGACGTTCGCGTTCATGAAGCGGGCCATGCCGACCGACTTCAGCAACACGAGGCCGCACAGCACGGGCCCCCCGAAGTCCGCCACCCGGTCCATGAACTCGGCGAACTTGTCCACGTCGTAGACGGCCTGGGTCTGGAAGAAGCGGGCGCCGGCCTGGATCTTCTTGCCCATGCGGATGATCTGCGGTTCGACCGGGTCGGCGGCAGGGGTGACCACGGCGCCGGGAAAGAACTCCGGCGCGCCGTCCAGCGCGTTGCCGGCCATGTCGTGCCCGTCACACAGGGCCCGGACGGCCTGCAGAAGGCCCACCGCCTCCAGGTCGAACACCGGCTTGCTGTCGGGATGGTCGCCCAGGATGTTGTGGTCGCCCGTCAGGCACAGGACGTTGCGCACGCCCAGCACGTAGGCGCTGAGCAGGTCGCTCTGAAGGGCGAGGCGGTTCCGGTCGCGGCAGACCACCTGGAAGATGGGCTCCAGGTCGCGCTGGACCAGCAGCGCGCAGGTGGCCAGGGAGCCGAAGCGCATCACGGCGCTCTGGATGTCGGTCACGTTGATGGCGGCCACCTTGCCGCGCAGGTGTTCTGCGTCCTCCAGGCAGCTTTCGACGTTGGTGCCCTTGGGGGGGCCGATCTCGCCGGTCACCACGAACTCGCCGCGCTGCAGGGCATCCGACAGGTTACTCATCTTCCCCTCCCTCCGCTGCCGGTGCGTCCACCGCCCAGTGCTCGCCGGTCATGACCTCGTAGGAGGGCAGGTAGTTGCCGTATTGCTTGGGCGGGACGACGACCTCCATCTGGTCGAGGGCCTCTAAGTCCTTGAGTCGCTGGTAGATGCGGTGCCACCCGCAGTCCCGCTCGCGGTCCACCTCGCACTTGCCGTCGGGAGTGGTGCCGCCGCAGGGGCCGTTGACCATGCTCTTGGCGCAGCTTGTGATGGGGCAGATGCCGCCCGTGTAGTCCAGCAGGCAGTCGCCGCACTCGGCGCAGCGCTCCGCCCCCGGCCATGTGCCGCGACTGCCCCCCATGTTGATGGTGTTGCAGGCGGGGCGCACCCGGTTCAGCACGCTGTCCGCCACGCACTGCACGCCAACGCCGCAAGTGGCCACCAGCACGCAGTCGCTGCCCATGACCTGGTCGGTCATCGGACGCAGGCGGGAGCGCACCAGCGACTTGTCGCACAGGAAGTCCACGCTCGTCGAGCCGCTCAGTGTCTTGCCGTGCTCTTCCAGCAGTTTCGCCAGCGCGGGCAGGTGTTCCGAACCGCCGGTCTCGCAGGCGCTGGCGCAGCCGTTGCAGCCCAGCAGGAAGACCCGGGTGTCCCCCTGCAGGGAGGCGAGTATCTCATCTTCGGGTTTGAGTTCGGTCACCAGCATTCGGGATATCCTCCTTCAGTCTGGGCCCAGGCGCTCTCGCACTGCGTCTATCTCTGCCCGGGCCATGCGCACGAACTCAGGCAGCCGGCTGCGGCAGCGCTCACTCAGCCCGATGCCCGGCTCGACTACCTCCGGCTCCATGCCCAACACAAGCGCCTCAGCGTAGGAGCGGCCCACCAGCGACTCGTACTGCACCAGGTGGAACATGCTGAGACCGTGCAGGCTCATGACGGCGTCCTGCGCCTCAACCTGGTCCAGTTCCATGCGGTGGAACTCGCCGGGTTCCTTCCCGCCCAGCACCGCGTCCAGCAGCACCAGGCCTCGGCAGCCTTCCGCCGCCGACAGGGCCGACCAGGGGTCGGTGCCTCCGTCAATGAAGCGCACGCCGTCGGACTGGACCTCGCGCTGTAGCTCCCGCAGGGCATGGACGCCGAGGCCCTCGTCCATCAACAGCAGGTTACCGATGCCGATTACGGCCACTTCAGCCGGCGCCGATGGTGCACTCATACTTCTTGCACCTCGTCACACGGGCAGTACTGCTTCCCAGGCTCCTTTCTTCCGCGCCACGTGCACCGAGCAGGCCAGGCACGGGTCGAAGGAGCGGATCGTCCGCACTACCTCGAAGGGATTCTCCACGTCGCGTATTTGGTCGCCTTGCAGGGCCTGCTCGATCGGGCCCGGCACGCCCTGGGCATCGCGCGGGGAGCCGTTCCAGGTGGTGGGCACGACGGCCTGGTAGTTGGCCACCTTGCCGTCCTCTATGGTCACCCAGTGTCCCAGTGCGCCGCGCGGCGCGCCCGTCAGGCCGAAGCCGGAGCCCTCCTGGGGCACCTCGACCGGCAGCACGCACGGCTCACCGGGCTGGAGCTTCAGTATCCAGTCCTGCATCCTTTCGGCGACGATCTTCGCCTCCAGGGCGCGGGCCGCGTGGCGGCCCAGCGTGGAGTTCAAGGGCCGCACCACGTCCTCGACCGTCCCCTTCGCGTCCAGGCCGGCCTTGTCGCAGAGCGCGCTCAACTCCTCGGCTACTACTTCGCTGCCGCCCTTGACGCTGATGGCGACGCGCGCCAGGGGCCCCACCTCGCAGGGCTCGCCTTCGTAGCGGGGGGCCTTCAGCCAGGAGTAGGCGCCCTCCTTGCCCGGGACAGGCACGGTGTCGCCCCGGGATGGGTGCAGGCCGCTGGTCTCCTCCGCGTAGTAGCTGTTGGTGACGTCCTCGGTGATCTTCTCTGCGTCCAGGGGACAGAGCTGACCTTCCTCCAGGTCGTAGCGCCCGGACAGGAACAGGCCCTTCTCACCGAACACGCCGTAGGAGAGGAACCGGGAGCATCCTGTGCCGATTTCCAGGTAGTCCGGGTATGCCTCGGCCAGCATCAGGATGTCCGGCAGGTAACAGCTGCGGACGAACTCGGCCACCTCGCGCACGTAGGAGAGGGCGGCGGCCATCTGGTCGCGCGTCACCTGGGTGGTCACCCCGCCGACGTTCACGGTGCCCTGGTGGGGGGCCTTGCCGCCGAAGAGCGACCGCAGCTCGTGGCATGCCTTGCGCACGCGGAGGGCGCGCAGATAGTGACTCAGCGCGGCGATGTTCTGCTCCTTGTTCAGCCGGTAATCGCCCTCGTAGCGGGGCACGAACGGTTCCAGCACGCCCCGGCCGATGAAGTCCTTCACGGCGACCAGGTCGGGATCGTTCCCGTCGTAGTCGGCGACGGCGGTGACGTCCGCGTAGTCCAGCGCGGCCAGGTGGTAGAAGTGCAGCACATGGGACTGCAGGTAGTTTGCCCCCAGCATGATGTCCCTCAGCAGGGCGCCGTTTGGGGGTATGTCGGCCGCGAGCCCGAAGGCATCGTCCAGCGCCATCGCGCTGGCGGTGGCGTGGGCCTGGGGACAGACGCCGCAGATGCGCTGGGCCAGGATGGGGATGTCGCGGGGGTCGCGTCCACGGAAGATCAGCTCCAGCCCGCGGGCCAGAGTGCCGCTGCAGCGCGCCTCGGTGACTCGGCCGTCCCGCTGCTCCACCTCCACTCGCAGGTGCCCTTCGATGCGCGTGACGGGGTCTATGGTGATCTTACTCATCTTCGGCTCCAACAGCGGCGTCCTCGCCGATCTTCGGCAACTGGTCCTCCTCGAGGGCCTGGTAAATCGGCGTGGTCTGGTCTATGAACTCCGGCTGGGTGCAGCCCTGGCACGGTCCCCCGGCCTTCACGCACCAGTTGCGCCCGTCGTTCCACTCTCGCAGGGGGCAGTCGGCGTAGGTGATTGGCCCTTTGCAGCCGACCTCGTGGAGGCATTCGGGGTCGCCCGGCTTCTCGGCGAACTTGCCCTCGTCGAAGTACGGACGCCGGGGGCAGTTCTCATGGATGAGCTGCCCGTAGATGATGAGCGGCCGGCCCAGTGCGTCCAGCTCCATTCCGCCCGGCCCACCGCAGGCAAGGTACTCCAGCAGCGTCGCGCTGATCCAGTCGGGATGCGGGGGGCAGCCCGGTACGTTGACCACGGGGGTGGCGATGCCTTCGGCGGCAAGCACGTCGGCCGCCGAAGCGTAATCGCCCGGGTTGGGCGCTCCGGCGGGGATGCCCCCAAACGAGGCGCAGGTTCCCACCGCCAGCACCAGGGCGGCATCCTCGGCCGTCTGTGCGAACTTCTGCAGGATACTCACCTCGCCGCCGTCGGCCGTGCCGACCGTGCAGAAGTCCTCGTTGCGGGGCAGGGAGCCCTCCAGCGCCAACACGAAATCCCCCGCCGGCAGCTCCTCCAGCACGCGGCAGACCTGTTGGCCCTGGCCCGCCATGACCGTGGGGTGGTACTTCAGGCTCAGGTGGACGCCGGGCAGGAGCTGGTCGATGAGGAGATTACGCGCGGAGGGACGCGCAGAGTTCAGAAACGACACCGAGCAGCCGCTACAGCCGCCGGCCTGCAGCCAGACCAGGTTCACTTCACCCGAGGCCATGCGGTATCCTCTGAGGGCGCACCGGATTCCAGCAAGGGAACCGCGCATGTTACCGCGGCCGGGCGAAGTCTGTCAACCGACGGGACCGGAGCGTCACGCCCCTGCGCACTCCCGGCGGACGAGTGCGGCGTAAGCCGCCCGCAGGCGGGCCGTTGCGTTACCGGGAGGGAACTCGGAGTCCGGCGGGCCGAGGACCCGGCCCACGGGCATGACGCCGCGCAGCGAGTTCGTGCAGAAGACCTCCTCGGCCGAAAGCAGGTCTTCTTCGCCGTAGCGTCCGGTCTCCACCGGGATGCCTTCATCCGTGCACAGCTCGAGCAGGACTGCCCGCGTGATGCCTGGCAGCAGGCCACACTCGACCTCCGGCGTGCGGAGCGTGCCGTCGCGGACGAGGAACAGGTTGCTGATGGCGCCCTCGGTCAGTTCGTCGCGGCTGTTGAGGAAGTAGACCTCGTCCGCCCCCTGCCGGTGTCCCTCCGCCAGGGCCAGGATGTTATCCTGGTAGCTGAGGCTCTTGTGCCGCACGATGGGCGAGGCTTCATTGCGGCGGTGAGCGGCAGGGGCCAGCACAATCGGGGGCGTGAGGGCCTCCAGCGGAGGCAGTTCCATGGCTCGGGCCTCGGCGAAGGTCGTCGGCTCGGCTGCTTCCAGATCCGTCAGCCGCCCCTGGTGGCGCCCTCGGCTGACGGTGATGCGCAGGTAGCCCTCTTCCACGTCGTTCGTCCGGATCAGCTCCTCCACGCCCGCGGCAAGGGCCGGCACGTCCGGGCCGGCACCGAAGCCAGTCTCATGGCAGGAGTTCGCCAGCCGCTCCAGGTGCCGCTCCAGAAGCAACGCCACGCCCGCCGAGATGCGCGTGGTTTCGAAGAAGCCGTCCCCGTAGAGGAACCCCCGATCGAAGGGAGAGACGCGCGCTTCCTCCCGCGGGACCAACCTGCCGTTCAGATAGACTAGGCCGATGGTGCCCATTACAACTCCCTCCCTCGGGAGGCTGCGTTTGGGCCAGTGGCCCTCAGTATCGCTCGCCCAAGTGCGCCCCCAGCGCCTCCAGCACGCCGCGGGCCTTGTGCAGCGTCTCCTCGTACTCCATCTGGGGGTCGGAATCGGCGACTATGCCTCCGCCAAACTGGCCGTAGACGCGGCCGTTCTGCAGGATGAGGGTGCGTATGACGATGTTGAGGTCCATCCGCCCGTGGAAACTCACGTAGCCTATCGAGCCGGTGTAAACATTGCGCGCGTGGGGCTCCAGCTCCTCGATGATTTCCATGGCCCGTATCTTCGGCGCACCGGTGATGGAGCCGCCGGGGAACGTCGCTCGGACGAGCGAGAACTCGTCGTGCTCCGGCCGGTAAAGCCGGCCCGTCACGGTGGAGACCAGGTGGAAGACCGTCTCGTACTCCTCGATGGCGGCGTGCTCCCGGACGCGCACCGTGCCGTAGTCGCAGACCTTGCCCAGGTCGTTGCGCTCCAGGTCCACGATCATGGCCAGCTCGGCGTGGTCTTTGGCCGAGGCCAGCAGCTCCTCCCTCATGCGGCGGTTGAAGGCCGGCTCACCCGCCCGCCGGGGCCTGGTGCCCTTGATGGGACGGGTGGTCACCGCGTCGCCCTCCACCAGCAGGAACCGCTCGGGGGAGCTGCTCATTATCTCGAACTCGGGATACTGCACGTAGGCGCTGAAGGGGGCCGGGTTGGCCCGCCGCAGCCGCTGGTAGACCGTCAGGCCGTTGGCCGGGCACTCGCCGGCGAACCGCTGGGCCAGGTTGACCTGGAAGATGTCGCCCGCCGCTATGTACTCGATCGCACGGCGGACTGCCCGCAGGTAGGCCTCGTGCGTGAAGTTGCTGGCCAGCCGCACGGGTTCCATGGGGGGCGGCTCCTCCGCCGGAGCGGGAGGGGGAAGATCCGGTCGGGCGCCCGCCGGGCCGACCCACTCCGTCACTCCCCGCTGCTGGTCGAACACGAGCCCGCCCTCGTAGAAGCAAAGGGTGAACTCCGGCACGTCCACGTCATAGTCACACGAGCGAGGCAAGCGCTCTATCCTGTGCCGCAGATCGTAGGAGAAGTAGCCGACGGCGCCGCCGGCGAAGGGCAGCTCGAAGCCCTCCGGAGCGTCAAGGCGGTAGGGGTTGAACACCTGCGAGAGCACGCGGAAGGGGTCTTCGGTGCGGGTCTCCCTGCTCCCGGCACGCAGGTCCAGAACTTCGGTTTCCTCGCCCCGGCAGGTGACCTTCACGAAGGGGTCCCAGCACAGCAGGGAGTAGCGGCCGAGCGCGTCGGCGTGTCCGGAGCTTTCCAGCAGCACCGGATACGGGCGGTCGGCCACGGCTCGCAGGTAGGCCGCCGGTCGGCAGCCGCGTTCAACCTGGTGGCGCTCGAGGCTCACGAGCGTTCCCCCCAGAGCGGGCCACGGAACACGGCGCAATCAGCCACAGATTCGCACAGATCTGCACAGACTACGGCAAGGAAACCGCCGATGGACACAGATGCACACAGATAACGACAGAGCCGTTGTTCTTGTTGTGTCGTTCATCCGCGTGCATCTGCGTTCGTCTGCGGTTCCGCTGTCGTGCCGTTCAGTCCTGTTTGTCCTGCTGGACCTCGATGGCTCCCTGAGCGGCAGCCATGCGGGCGACCGGCACGCGGTAGGGGGAGCAGGAAACGTAGTTGAGCCCCACCCGGTAGCAGAACTTCACCGACCGCGGCTCGCCGCCGTGCTCGCCGCAGATGCCCACCTTCAGACCCGGGTTGGTCTGACGGCCCTTCTGCACTCCCATGGCTACCAGTTGGCCGACGCCCGTCTGGTCCAGCACCTGGAACGGGTCGTTCTCGAGTATCTCCCGCTCGACGTATTCCGGCACGAACGCCCCCACGTCGTCACGGCTGAACCCGTAGGTCATCTGGGTCAGGTCGTTGGTGCCGAAGCTGAAGAAGTCCGCGCACTCGGCCACCTGGTCCGCCGTCAGCGCGGCGCGGGGCACCTCGATCATCGTGCCGATCTTGTACTCGACGCGCACGCCGGCCTCTTCCAGCACTTCCTGGCAGACCTGCTCGGCGGCCTCGCGGCAGACGCGCAGTTCCTCGTCGGTGCCCACCAGGGGGATCATGATCTCGGGGTGGACCTCGAAGCCCCTCTGCTGGCAGTTCACCGCCGCCTCCATGATGGCCCGGACCTGCATGTTGTAGATGTCCGGGTAGGTCACGCCCAGCCGGCAGCCGCGGTGTCCGAGCATGGGGTTGAACTCGCGCAGTTCGTTGACCCGCTGGGCGATGTCCTCGGCGCTGATGCCCATCTGCTCGGCGAGCCTGGCCTGCACGTCCGTGTCATGGGGCAGGAACTCGTGCAGCGGCGGGTCCAACAGCCGGATGACCACCGGCAGCCCCTCCATTACCTCGAATATGGCCTCGAAGTCCCTGCGCTGCTCGGGCAGGAGCTTCTCCAGGGCGCCGTCGAAGAGCTTTCGCTTCTGGTCGAGCCGCTCCTGTATCTCCTCTATCTCTTGCTCTATGTTGCGCAGTTCCTCGCCGCTGGCCTGGGTCTTGGCGACTTCGGCGTTGTCGAGCTGGCGCTCGATCCGCCGCACGTCGGGCGCGGCGAGCATCATCTGCCGGACGTTGGCGATGCGGCCATCCTCGAAGAACATGTGCTCGGTGCGGCACAAGCCGATGCCCTCGGCGCCGAAGTCCAGCGCCTGCCGGGCGTCCTGGGGGGTGTCCGCGTTCGCCCAGACGCCCATGTCCCGGTACTGCTCGGCCCATCCCATCAGCGTGCCGAACGCGCCGGTCATCTTCGGCTGCACCAGGGCGATGGCGCCCTCGAAGACCTGTCCCAGGCCCCCGTCGAGGGAGATGATGTCGCCCTCCCCGAACTTCGTCCCGCCGATCTCGACTGCTCCGGAATCCTCGTTCGGTATGACCTCACTGCAGCCGGCCACGCAGCACTTGCCCATGCCGCGGGCGACGACGGCAGCGTGGCTGGTCATGCCGCCGCGGGCGGTCAGGATGCCCATGGCGGCGTGCATGCCGCCGATGTCTTCCGGGCTGGTCTCCTCGCGGACCAGGATGATGCCGGTGGGGTCATCGCCGGCCGCTTCAGCGCGCTGCTGCTCCTGTTCGGCCATCTCCTCGGCGTCGTCGGCTGTCAGGGCTATCCTGCCCACCGCTGCGCCGGGGCTGGCCGGCAGTCCGCTGGCCAGGTAACGGCCCGCGTCCTCGGCGGCCTTCCTGTCGTCCGGGTCGAACTGCTTGTGCAGGAGCTGCTCGATCTGGTTTGCGTCAACCCGCATGACGGCCGTCTCGCGGTCTATCAGGCCCTCCTCGCACATCTCGACGGCGATGCGGACGGCGGCCACGGCGGTGCGCTTGCCGGTACGCGTCTGGAGCATCAACAGCTCGCCCTGCTGGCCGGTGAACTCGAAGTCCTGCACGTCCCGGTAGTGCTCCTCCAACGTGTGCTTGACGTCCAGGAGCTGGTCGTACATGTCACGGTAGAGCTTACGGGCCTCCTCGGGGTCCATGTCGCATTCGGGGAAGTCGGACAGGTCCTCGTTGGGCAGTTCGTTCACGTCCTTGGGCGTGCGGATGCCGGCCACGACGTCCTCGCCCTGGGCGTTGACCAGGTACTCCCCGTAGAGCTTGTCCTCGCCCGTGGCGGGATCGCGTGTGAAGCCCACGCCCGTGAAGCTGGTGTAGCCCATGTTGCCGAAGACCATGGTCTGGACGTTGACGGCCGTGCCGAGCAGGCCCCGGATGTCGTGGATCTCGCGGTAGCGGACGGCCTGGGGGTTGTTCCAGGAGCCGAACACGGCGTCAATGGAGCGCCTGAGCTGGCCCATCGGGTCCTGCGGGAACTCCTCGCCCGTGTTCTGCTCATAGATGCGCTTGAACTGCTCGACGATCGCCTTGAGCTGGTCGGCGCTGAGCTGCCCGTCGTACTGCACGCCGGCCTCCTCGCGTGCGTCGTGCAGGACGTCGTCGAACAGCTCATGGCGCACGAACATCGCGACGTTGCCGAACATCTGGATGAGCCGGCGGTAGCAGTCCCAGGCGAACCGCTCGTCGCCGCTCAGCCTGGCCAGGCCGAGGACGGCCTCGTCGTTAAGGCCGAGGTTCAGCACGGTGTCCATCATGCCGGGCATGCTGACGGCGGCGCCGCTGCGCACGCTCACCAGCAGGGGGTCGTCCCTGTCGCCCAGCGTGCGGCCCGTCACTTGCTGGAGCCGCGCGATGTTGTCCTCCAGCTCCTCCTGGAGCCCGGCGGGCCAGGACCTGTCGTTCGCGTAGAAGTCGCGGCAGGCCTCGGTCGTGATGGTGAACCCGGGCGGGACGGGCAGTCCGACGTTGGCCATCTCGGCCAGGTTGGCGCCCTTGCCGCCCAGCAGCTCCTTCATCTCGGTGCGGCCGTCGGCCTCGCCCTGCTTGAAGAAGTAGATCATCTTCCCGCTCATGGACACAGACTCCTTTCAACCGTTGCGCATGCTAGGACCGAGAATCTCGCTTCGAGGGGCAGGCTGAGAAGGCCGAGGGGCGTAGGGCCGATCGGCGCGCTACTGGCCCGGCCGGTCTACCGACGAGAAACGCGCCCCCCGCCGGGCAGAACGCTAAACGGTAACACATGACTGCAAGGCGCGCAAGTTAACGCCGCCGCAGCACCGCCTGATGCGCTCCCGTGGCGGCCTCGAGGAGGCAGCGATTCCCGCGCCGGTCCGGTTCAACGGGTCGGCCGTCGAGTTCGACCTCCACCGCCGCCGCTCCCATTGTGGGCAGCGAGAGCGTCGCCTGTGTGCCGGCGGGCACGGCCAGGTGCAGCAGGAACTCCGCCTGATGCGCCTCCCAACGCGCGGCGATGGGGCCGTTCGGTGTCGGCACATCGCCACCGGCCCAGTCCAGCCCCCCGGGCCGTGGCTCGACGATGAACCGCTTGAAACCCGGCTCCACCGGCCGCACCCCCAGCACGCGCGCGCCGAGGCAGTAGGTCGGCCCTGCCGCCCAGCCGTGGCACAGGCTGGTGTTGCGGCCCGGCACGACGCCGGCCGGCCAGGACAGGCTGAAGGTGTCCCAGAACGTGGTCGCGCCCCGCTGGAGCATCTCGCCCCAGTAGCGCCGGATGAAGTCCACGGCTCGGTCGTCGGCCCGGTAGTTGAACAGGCCCTCCGCCACGAACAGCCCGTGGAAGGGCGCGTTGATGCGGCCCGTCTCCGGCGCGAACAGGTCGCGGATCACCTCGGCGGCCTCACCGTGGTCCAGCATCCCGCTCCAGAGCACCAGCGCCAGGTCGTACTGCCCGGAGGTGTGCTGGGCGTGGACGCCGCGGGCGCCGGAAGCGATGGCTTCGCCAAGGAACGCCTCCCGGACCGCCCCCGCCATTCGCTCGGCGGCCTTCGTGCAGGCACGCGCACCCTCGCGCTCGAGTTCGGCCGCCAGCTCTGCACCCCGGCGCAGCAGAACCAGGAATGGCAGGTTGGACCAGGGGCGATAGACGCTCCGCTCGGCGCTGCTCCAGCCCTCGAAGCCGCCGTCGGTGCGCTCGGCCGGGTCGGCGATCAGCGCGGGCTCGGCGCTTACCTCCTGCACCGTCCAGTCCAGCAGGCGCTTCAGGTTCGGCCAAAGCTCCTCGGCCAGCTCCCGGTCGCCGGCCAGGGCGTAGTGATCCAGCAGTGTCAGTCCCCAGTAGGCCGACCAGGCGGGGTAGAAGGTGTGGAAGCCGCTGTACGGCCCGCAGGGGGGCAGGGGGCCGGCGTCGAACTGGATGGCCGCCATCTGGCGCAGGCACTTCCGCGTGAGCCGGGGGTCGCCGAACGCGTAATGGGCGATCAGGTTCTCCGCCCACAGGTCGCCGCCGTAGAGCGTCCGCTCCCGCCACGGGCAGTCCACGAAGTGATCCAACATGCTCATGCGCATCGTGTAACGGCCCACCCGCCAGATGCGCTCCAGCAGGGGGTCGGAGCAGGCGAACGAGCCACGATGCTCGACCGGGTAGGTGTCCATCTTCAGGGCAACGCGTTCGACCTCGACCTTCTGCGGGGTCTGGGGGAACAGCAGCTTGCAGTAGCGGAACGTGCGCCGGTTGTAGGGGCGCAGCACCTGTCGGCCGCCCTCGAGGATGAACCGGTCAACGCGCGTCAGGAACAGGTCCTCTCCGTAGAGTACGTCCACCACGCCGCCGGCGCTGTCGGCGATGGTTATCTCAAGGTAGCCGGTCACGTCGCGGCCGAAGTCCAGAATCAGGCTGGGGTCGAAGTCTGGGTGGGTCTTCTCCACCTCGGCGTTACGGCCCGGGGTGGCACGGCCGCTCCCCGGGGCAAGGTTCCACTCGTGGTACACCTCCCAGTCGTCGCGCCAGGAGTAGGTGACGCTGGCGCTCTCCCAGAAGGCGTTCACCGGCTCCACCCACTCGCCGTCGAGGAATGGTATCTCCCGCGGGACCAGTCGCGTCCAGGGCTCGACGGGCGGGCTGCCCAGCACCTCGGGCTCGGACCACCCGGTGTCGTCGAAGTCCGGCTCCAACCACCCCTTCGGCTCCTGACGGGAATCATAGACCTCCTTGAAGTCGCCGTAGAGGGTGCAGTTCAGCGACACGTCTTGCTTCCAGGCGGGGGACTGGAGGACGCGCCAGGAGCCGTCGGTCGCGAGCAGTGTCTCTCCCTGCGGGCCGGGCGCGCGCAGCTCGGCCAGCAGGCCGCCGCGACCCCAGTTCTGCCCCAGGATGCCGCGCGTCTCCGACCCGTAGTTGTAGCACAGCGCGGCGATTACGTTGCGCCCCGCGCGCAGGTGGCGGGTCACGTCGTAGGTGTCGTAGTAGTAGCGCGAAGGGTCGCCTGGGTTGGGCCCGCGCCCCACCAGCTCGGCGTTGACGTAGAGCTGATACAGGCTGCTGGCGGTGATGTGGAGGCGGGCGTCCGGCGGCACCTTCTCCAGCTCGAATGCCCGCCTGGCGTGCATGTAGAAGTTATCCATGTCCTCCTTGGGCGGATGCCAGATCCACGCCGCGTTCCAGTCCATGGCGTTCTCCTGCGGGACGAGCAGTCGGGTGACCGATAGCGCCGGCAGGTTAGCGGGCGGGTCCGTCCCCCACAAGGGCGGACGCCGCGGCGGTCACGAAACGGGGTATCCGGCCTTCTCCAGCACGCGCCGCACGGAGCGGCTGGCAGGAGAGTCCTCCGGCAGTTGCTCCAGGGAGCGCCCTTCCCAATCGAACTCCTGCACGTCCGGGTCCGGCTCGATGCGCCCCAGGTAGGTCGCACCGTCCACGTTCCCCAGGCTCCTCTCGGCGGGCGGGGTGAACCGGTAGTTGCCCACCAGGTAGAGGTTCCCGAAGGTGATGCCGATGGCGTCGGCGATCTCAGCCAGTCGGCGGGCGTTGCGCACGGCCTTCGCCGAGGGGTCAATCAGCACGAACACGTCGTCCACCTGTCGGATAACCCGCCGGTTGATGTGCTCCAGCCCGGCGGGGGAGTCGAGGATGGTGTAGTCGTAGTTCCTCGCCAGGTCCGGCAGCAGGCTTTGCAGCACGTTGTTGGGCTGGCAGTAGCACCCCCG
>CAYFVS010000110.1:0-10106 GCA_964346565.1 uncultured candidatus Brocadiaceae bacterium
GGTGCACGAACCACTCCAGGTTCCTCTTGTCAGCGGCCACCATGCCCAGGCCGGCCCCGGCGAAGGTCACCTTGCTGGTAGAGCCGAAGATCAACGGCCTGTCGGGGCTGCCGGCGGCCGTGCAGGCTGCCATCATACTTCTGAGCGGCTTCGGGTCGTCGGTCAGGTGGTGGACAGCGTAGGCATTATCCCAGAAGATGCGGAAGTCGGGCGCCGCGGTCGGCATGGAGGCCAGCCGTGCCACGACGTCCTCCGAGTAGGTCACGCCGGTCGGATTGCTGTAGCGGGGCACGCACCAGATGCCCTTGACCCGTTGATCCTCGCCGCCCAGGTCCTCCACCGCATCCATGTCCGGACCGTTGTCGAGCATGTCCACCACCACCATCTCGATGCCGAACCGCTCGCAGACGGTGAAGTGGCGGTCGTAGCCCGGACAGGGGCAGAGCCATCGCACAGCGCCCTGCGCGCCCCAGGGCTGCCCACCGGGGACGCCGTGGGTCATCGCGTTTGCGATGGCCTGGTGCATCAGCTCCAGGCTCGAGTTGCCGGCCACGATGACCTGGTCGGGCGCCACGTCCAGGTACTGGCCGAACAGCCGCCGGGCCTCCGGGATGCCCCGCAGCCCGCCGTAGTTGCGGCAGTCGGTGCCGTCGGAGGCCGTGTAGTCCTCCGGCCCCACGCAGGTCAGCATGTCGTTGGCCAGGTCAAGCTGTTCCGCACAGGGCTTTCCCCGCGTCATGTTCAGGGAAAGCCCGCGCGCCCTGAACCGCTCGTAGCGGGCTTGCCATTCCTCGCGAAGTGCCAGCAGGTCCTCGCGCGCCAGCTCCTGAAGCTGCGGCATGTGCATCCTCCGATCGGCAGGCCTGGGCCGGGCGGCCCGTTGGCGGGACATTATAGACGAATGGTCCCTTTCGGCAAGAGCAGGTCCGAGGGGCCCAGCGCTTGCATCCAGGCGACGCCCGGCCTACACTGCCGCGCGACCCCGCGGAGAGCGGACCCATGGCCAGAATCGCCGCGCTGGACATCGAGCGACACCTCGAATCGGAGGGCCTGGGGCCGCTCTACGTGCTGCTGGGCGAGGACGAACCCCAGCGTGCACACGCCACGGCTGCCCTGGTGGAGGCGGCCGTCTCGGACGAGCAGCCCGGCAGCACCGTGCGCCGTTTCGAGGACGTGCCCGAGCCCAGCGCCGTGTTCGATGAGCTGCGCACGCTGCCCTTCATAGGCATGAGCGGGCGGCGGGTGGTCATCGTGGAGGACGGGCGGGGCTTCCTGACCGAGTACCCCGGCCCGCTGGCCCGCTATGCTGAAGCACCCGCCCCGACCGGGACGCTGCTGCTGTGGTGCGAGGCACTTAAGCCCCGTCGGCGCCAACGCCCCGATGAGCGGGAACAGGACGAGGAGCAGCCCCCGGAGCAGGAGGAAGAAGACGAGCAGGAGCCGCACGCCGCCAAGGAAGCCGTCAAGGCCCTGAAGGCGAACGCGGTCATCGTGCAGTGCGGCCGGCTCAACTGGAAGCGGGCCGAGGCATGGCTGCGGGACCGCGCGCGGGAGGAGGGCTGGAACATCACCCCCCGCGCAGCCGAGGCCCTGGTCGAGGCCATCGGGTCGAATGTGGCCGCGCTGGAGAGCGAGCTGGCGAAGCTGGCCGTCTACGTACACCCCGAGACCACCATCACCGAGGAGGCGGTCCGGCAGGCCGGCATCGGCGGCCGGGAGCAGAGCATCTACAAGCTGGGTTCGGCCATCAGCACGGGGAATCGTTCGGAAGCCGTCGCCCTGTGCGAGCAGGTGCTCTTGCGCGGGGAGCCGCTGGAGATGATCATCGCCGTGCTGGCCTCCCAGGTCCGGCGCCTGTGGCAGGTGGCGCGGCTGGTGCGGGAGGGCGCCTCTCGGAAGGACGTTGAGAAAGCATTCGGCGTTAGGGACTGGCTCGCCCGCCAGCTCATGGGAGAGGGACGAGACCTGTCCGACGACTGGTTTGCCGCGCAACTGGCCCTGCTTTCGGAGGCCGACGTTGAGCTGAAGACGACCTCCGTCCGCTCGGCCGAGGAGGGCGTGTGGTTGGAGAGCCTGGTGGCCCGTCTTCTTGAGGTCGAACGCCGGCCGGTCGGCGGCGGGCGGGGTGGTTAGAGGCGGCCGGCCTGGGAGGCTTCCAGCAGTAGCACTTCTTCCGGCTCGTCGAACTCGCCGAGGGGGCCCGTCAGGTCCCCGTCCAGATCCGTCCCTATCACTTCGCGCGGCTGCAAGATCAACTCCTGGTGGCGCTGCCGGATGATCTCCAGTCGCGCCTGCTGCCGCTTCTTCCTCGACAATCTCCTCTGACTTCCGGGTGCCACTCAGCGCACCTCCTACGACGGTTCTGCATCTATGGCGCAGCCGGCCGGCGCCCGGTCCTGCCGGGCGAGCCGCGACCCTGAAGGACCACTGCGCAGGTAGAGACTATCTCAGAACCCCGTTCGTCACGAGGGCGAGCGAGAACGCCGAGGGCAAGGCGGCAGGCACAAAACGCCCGGAGGCGTGGCTTGCTGCCACGTTGAGGACGTTTTGAGCCGACAACGCAGCCTATCGGCCTTCGCAGCCGGCCGTAGTAGATCCGGGTTCTGAGATGGTCTCTTAGGTGTCACCACGCGGCGATGGAAGGCACCGCCGCCTCCTCCTGGCAACAGAAGGTCGCCCATTATACGCTGACAACCGCCCTTGTCAAGACCTAAATCACGCCGGAGAGCGGGCTTTGGTACGCTGCTGCTGGCTGCTGCGATGGCGAGCAGCAGCAATCCGCCTGGCAAACGGCGTAGCCACCGGCGGCGTTCGCCGTGTCTCACCCGTGCAGCGCGGCCACCTTCTCCGTGATGCTGGCGAAGTCGCCTCGCAGGGAGCGGTAAAGCTGCTGGTAGAGGGGGTAGAACTCCCGGTAGATGGCGGCGGCCTCCGGGTCCACCTCGTAGCGGTTGGTGACGCTGATGGACTGATCGCACGCCTCCGGCACGCTGTCCCACACGCCCGTGCCCACCCCGGCCAGCAGGGCGGCTCCGTAGGCGGGACCCTCGCCTGCATTGATGGTGCAGACTTGCTGGCCGTAAACGTCCGCCTGCATCCGCCGCCAGAACTCGCTCCTGGCCCCTCCGCCGGAGAGCCGTATCTGGCTGACCTCCACTCCCATCTGACGGATCAGCTCCACCGAGTCGTTCATCGCGTAGGTGATGCCCTCCATGACGGCGCGGATGACCTCGGCGCGCCCGTGGCGAGGGGTAATGCCCACCAGCGCGCCACGGGCGTTGGGGTCGGCGTGGGGCGTCCGCTCGCCGGTCAGGTAGGGCAGGAACAGCAGCCCCTCAGCGCCCGGCGGGGCCTCGGCGGCCAGAGCATCCAGCACCTCGTAGGGGTCCACGCCGCGGCGCTCCGCCTCGGCCTTCTCCGCCTCCGCCAGGTTGTTCCGGTACCACTGGAGGGAGCCGCCGGCGCTCAGGACCACGCCCATCACGTGCCACTTGCCGGGCACGGCGTGGCAGAAGGTGTGCAGGCGACCCTCCGGGTCGGTGGCTACCTGGTCGCTGAAGGCGAACACCACGCCGCTGGTGCCGATGGTGGCGCTGATGACCCCGCTGCGCACTATGCCGTTGCCGACAGCGCCGGCGGCCTGGTCGCCCCCGCCGCCCACGATGGGCGTCCCCGCCCCCAGGCCCAGCTCCTCGGCCACGGAGGGGCTCACCTGCGCACTCACTTCAGGGGACTCGTAGCAGTCGGCCAGCAGGTCGCGGTCAATCTGCAGCCCGTCCAGCACCACCTCCGACCAGTCGCGCCGGCGGATGTCCAGCAGCAACATGCCGCTGGCGTCGCTGACCTCGGTGGCGAAGCTGCCGCTCAGGCGGAAGCGGACGTAATCCTTGGGCAGCAGTATCTGGTGACAGCGCGCGTAGTTGTCCGGCTCGTTGTTGCGCACCCATAGGATCTTCGGCGCGGTGAACCCGGTCAAGGCGGGGTTGCAGACGACCTCCAGGAGCCGCTCCCGCCCGATGGTCTCGGTGATCTCGGCGCACTCGGCGGCGGTGCGCTGGTCGTTCCACAGGATGGCCGGCCGGATGACCCGGTCATCCTCGTCCAGCATGACCAGCCCGTGCATCTGCCCCGTCAGGCCGATGCCGCCGATGTCGGTCCCGCTGATGCCGGCCTCGGCGATGACGCCCTTGACGGACTGCTGCGTGCCGTCCCACCAGTCCTCCGGATTCTGCTCGCTCCACAGGGGCTTCGGCGAGTAGCAGGGATACTCAGTGGTGACGGTGGCGACGACCTGGCCCTCCTCGTCGCACAGCAGCGCCTTCGCGCCCGTGGTGCTCACGTCAATGCCCATCAGGTAGCCCATGTCGGCTCCTCCGCAGTTGGCCCAGCGTGTCGGGATGCAGGGCAAATTACAGTTTCTGTCGGTCGAGAGTCAAACCGTCCTGAAGCAGCCGCCCAGTTGCAGGAAGGGCGGCGGCCGGTTCCAATGGCGGCGTCGCGAGCAGAGGAGGAAGGGATGAGGATACTGGCTGTCAACGGGAGCCCCCGCCGCGAACGGAGCAACACCGCCCGGTTGCTGGGGCCCATGCTGGAGGGCGCGCGGCAGGCGGGCGCGGAGGCGCAGCTCCTCTACCTGGCCGACCTGGACGTACGTCCCTGCACGGGCTGCTTCAGTTGCTGGACGCGCACGCCGGGCCGCTGCGTGCAGGAGGACGACGGGCCGGAGCTGCTTAGCAAGATGCGGGCGGCGGATGCGGTGCTGCTCGGGTTCCCGCTCTATATCTTCGGCCCGCCGGCGGGAGTGCAGGCGATGCTCGAGCGGTTGCTGCCGACCGTCGAGCCCTGGCTGGTTGATTCCGACGGCACTACCGGCCACCCGGTCCGCGAGGGCGGGAGTGTCGGCCCGTGGACGGTCCTCAGCAACTGCGGCTTCCCCGAGCAGGACCACTTCGACGCCCTGCGGCTTAAGCTGGCGCACCTGGGCATCGAGCCCGTCTGCATGGGCGCGGGGGAGTTCCTGCCGGCGATGGAGCGCCAGGAGGAGCTGGCAGAGCCGCTGGAGGCCCTGCGCTCTGCCCTTCGCGGGGCCGGCGGGGAGCTGGCCTGCGAGGGCGCCCTGAGCCCGCAGACGCGCGACCGGCTGGGCCGCCCGGTCATCGAGTGGGCGGACGTCTCCGCCGAGCGGTACCGCCAGATGGGCAACGAGAGCTTCCGCCGCGGGCTGGAAGCCGCCCGGCGCCGCGATCAGGACTGAGCATCCTTCAGCCGGAAGGTGGCCGTCAACTCGGCGGCCTCCTGCTCGACCAGTTCGGCGTGCTCCGCGCGGGCGGCGCTCAGGAAGTCCTCCAGTGCCGGCCGCAGGGCGGCCAGCCGCCCGGCCGGCCCGCGGACGATCAGCTCCTCGATGGGCGTGCGGAGGGACACGCCGGCCTCCGTCTTGCCGCGGCGAACCGCCGTCAGGGCCTCCACCGTCGCCGTGAAAACGTGCGGCTGCCCGCTCTCGACCGGGATGTCCCCCGGCCAGCGCGCTGTGTGCAGCGAGCCGCCCTCCCGGCCCCACCACCAGGAGTGGACCTCCTCGGTGACGTGCGGCAGGCACGGCGCCAGGAGCCGCAGGACGGCCGACAGCGAGACCTCCCAGGCCGTCAGCGCGGAGCCGTCCCGCCGGTAGGCCCGCGCCTTGGTCAGCTCCAGAAAGTTGTCGCACAGGTTCGACCAGAACCACGTCTCGACGCGCTGGAGCGCTTCGGCGGCCTTGAATGCCTCCATGCGGCCCGTCGCGTCCCGGACCACCTCGGCGAGCAGCGCCAGGTGCGCCCTGTCCAGCGGCCGGGTGACCTGCGCCAGGGCATGCTCCGCCCGAGCGGGGCGCCGTCCTGCCGCCGTGAGGCGCTCGATGACCAGGCGTCCGGCGTTGAACAGCTTCGTCACCAGCCGCTTGCCGATGCGGAAGACCGACTCGTCGTAGGCGGTGTCGGTGCCCGGCCGGGCGCAGGCCGCCCAGTAGCGAAGCGCGTCGGCGCCCCAGCGTTCCATCAATGAGGCGGGATCGTGGCTGCTGCCGCGCGACTTGGATAGCTTCTGCCGCCGGGGGTCGGTGACAAGGCCGCTGAGGACGATGTGTCGCCACGGGACCCGCCCGTCCAGCAGATGGGCGCGGGCGATCGTGTAGAAGGCCCACGTGCGGATGATCTCGTGCCCCTGCGGGCGCAGGTCCATCGGGTAGAGGCGCTCGAACAGCTCCTGCCGCTCGGGCCATCCGGTGGGGATGCGCGGGGTCAGAGAACTGGTGGCCCACGTGTCCAGCACGTCCGTCTCGGCAGTGAAGCCGCCCGGCCGGTCGCGCTGCTGCTCGGTGTGGCCCTCGGGGGCGTCGCGGGCGGGGTCCACGGGCAGGCTCTCGCGCTTCGGCAGCAGGGGTTCCTCCCACCGGGGCCGGCCGTCGCCGCCCAGCGCATACCACAGTGGGATCGGGACGCCCAGGTAGCGCTGGCGGCTGACGCACCAGTCGTACTTCAGCCCCTCGACCCACTGCTCGTAGCGGCTGCGCATGTACTCGGGGTGCCAATGCACCCGGCGACCCAGCGCGAGCAGGGCCTCCTTCTTGTCCAGCAGCCGGATGAACCACTGGCGGGTCAGGATGATCTCCAGCGGGCGGTTGCCCTTCTCGTAGAAGGGCACTGTCTGGCGCACCCGTGTGGGCTCACCGTCCAGGGGAGGTCGGCCCGACCCATCAGCCGCCAGGGCTACGTCGGCCAGCAGGTCCGCCATTTGCCGCTTCGCCTCCCGCGCGGAGAGCCCGGCGATCTGGGCGTGCAGCTCATCCGCCCGGTCGCGATCCTGCGACGGCCAGGCGCCGTCGCCCCAGCGCGCGGGCAGGATGCGCCCGTCCCGGCCGACGAGCGGCCGCGTGGGCAGGTCCAGCTCGCGCCACCAGAGCAGGTCGGTCACGTCGCCGAACGTGCAGACCATCACCGCGCCGGTGCCCTTGTCCGGCTCGGCCAGCGGGTGGGCCATGATGGGGACCGGCGCGCGATAGCCGGGCGTCAGGGCGGTGGCGCCGATCAGGTGCGTGTAGCGTTCGTCGTCCGGGTGGACGAGCACGGCAACGCAGGCGCCGAGCAGTTCCGGGCGGGTCGTCATGATGGGCAGCGACCCGCCGTCAGCGAGCCCGAAGCGCAGGCGGAACTCGAGCCCCTCCACCTCCCGGTCCTCGGTCTCGGCCTGGGCGATGGCCGTCTGGAAGTCCGTGTCCCACGTGGCCGGGGCGTCGGCGGAGTATGCTTCTCCCTTGCGGACGAGGCGCAGGAAGTCGAGCTGGGCGACGCGGCGGCTGCGGGCGTCGCTCGTGGCGTAGCTCAGGCTCCAGTCCACCGACAGGCCGAGCCGGCGCCACAGCCGCTCATAGGCCGCCTCGTCGCGCTCGGCCACATGGCGGCACAGCTCCAGGAACGTCCGCCGGCTTACCGTCGCGGGCGGCCCGCCGCCCGGCTCCGGGGTGAAGTCCGGGTCGTGGGGTTCCTCACGGTCCGGCCGCACGTTCATCAGCCGCTGCACCCGCCGCTCTGTGGGCAGGCCGTTGTCGTCCCAGCCCATGGGGTAGAAGACGTTCCTGCCCCTCATGCGCTGGAAGCGGGCGGCCAGGTCGGTGTGCGTGTAGCTGAAGACGTGGCCCACGTGCAGCTCGCCGCTCACGGTCGGCGGCGGGGTGTCAATCGAGAAGACGGGACGCTCGCTGTCTGCATCGAAGCGGTAGAGGCCGGCCTGCTGCCAGCGCTTCTGCCAGCGGGGTTCGCTCTGGGACGGATCGTAGCGTCTTGGTAGTGACATCGGTGACTCCGTTGCTCATGCGTGTTGAGGACCCGTGCATCGCACAGAAAAACCGCGGCGGGCCGTTGCCCAACCGCGGCTGTGCGGCGATGCGGTCTGTCGGGGTCCTCACACCACAGACGGCGGCGCCGCCAGGGGCCGGGCGCGGCCCTGGCGTACCGCTACGGCCACGCGTGCCCCCCGCTCCGCGAGTCCGATGCGCCGTCTGTCGTGCCGATGAGTCACCGTTCCGCCTCTCCTCGAGCCTGCCCCATGATACGCCTCCGCGCCGGCGGAAGCAACGGCCGACCACACACCCGCCCCCACGCTCAAGGCAGCCTCATGAGCCAGCGCGCCGCGAGCCCTACGACCACGGAGTAGGTGAAGTTGACCAGGCTGCCCGCCACGTAGTACTTCGGGTCGCGCGCAGCATCCCTGGCGCGCAGCACCGACTTCGCTGCGAAGATAAGCCCCAGGCCGGTGAACTCACCGGCCAGGATGAAAGAGATGGCCAGGATGTTCTCGCACTTGCCGATGATGGTTCCCAGCGTGAGATTGCGCTCTCTGGCCAGTTCGTCGGACTCGTCCCGGTTCTCCGGTGCCAGCCGCAACACTCCGCGCACGACCAGCCCGCTGGTGAGCATAGTGGCTCCGCAAGCACCTATGACGATGCAGATGCGCCCGATGGCTTCGTTCATGACTTCGTCGTTTACGGACGGTGTTCCGTTGCGCGCTCGATTCCTGGGTCAGCGTAAAGGGACGCATCACTCATTGCGTGGTCTATCACCGTCTCCGCTCCGCGAATCTCCGCCCAGCGCGCAGACTTCAGGGCGTCGGAGACAGCCTGTTGCGAGATTCCCATTCGTCCGGACACCGCCTCCTGGCTTCCAAGCTCGGCGTAGTTGCGGGCGACCTTCTGTTGGTGTTCGGTTCGCCGTAGCTTCAAGCCGGCAACCAGATTCGCCAGGCTGTTCACCAGTTCACGGACCGTGCTGCTGCTGAAGCCGAGCTGAAACGTGTAGACCAGGTCCTGTCTCTTCGTCTGCGCGAGCAGGTCGGCCGCTTCGTGGAAGGCAGGTCCGTCCATTGTCGAGGCGTCTCGGGATGACACGTTGACGTCGAGCACGCCCCGGCAGACCGCAAAGCGGAAGAACTGAGGATGGAGCGCGTCGTTGGCCGCCGCGCACATGCGGTACGAGCACGCAGGCGAGCTGAGCACGGCTGACAACTCATCTATGCCGCGAGTCAGCGCGAGAGGGGCGTAGAGCTGTGAAGCAAACCGCTCGTTGAGGTCCGAGAGCACCTGCCCGACGCGTTCGGCCAGCTCCGCCCGGTCGGTCGCCTCACGGGAACGCGCGAGGTCGCCCACCACCGCGATGTAATGGCCATCTCCCACGGAATACAAGTATATAAGCTTGTGCTGGCCAAACACAAGTAAAAAAGCTTGTTTGCCGCCTTTACAAGCAGAAAAGCTTGTATAGCCGCTACCCGAGCAGGGGGTGCCCCAGCCGCTCGCGCAGGGCCAGATAGCCCTCGGCCACTCCCCGCGCCAGGCCGCGGACCCGGCCGATGTAGCTGGTCCGCTCGGCGACGCTGATGGCCCCCCGCGCGTCCAGCAGGTTGAACGCGTGACTGCACTTGAGCACGTAGTCGTAGGCCGGCAGCACCAGCTCCGCCTCAAGGCAGCGTCGGCACTCCGCCTCGCAGGCGTCGAACAGTTCGAGCTGCGTGGCCACGTCCGCCGCGTCGAAGTTGTAGCGGCTGAACTGCACCTCGTCCTGGTGGAACATCTCCCCGTAGGTCAGCCCCTCGACCCACTCCAGCTCGAACATGCTGGCCACCTTCTGGACGAACATGCCGATGCGCTCCAGCCCGTAGGTCAGCTCCAGCGACACCGGGTCCAGGTCGAACCCGCCGACGCGCTGGAAGTAGGTGAACTGGGTGATCTCGGCCCCGTCCATCCAGACCTCCCAGCCCAGCCCCGTCGCCCCCAGGGTGGGGCTCTCCCAGTCATCCTCGACGAAGCGCACGTCGTGCTCGCTCAGGTCGAAGCCCAGGTGGCGCAGGCTGTCCAGGTAGATCTGTTGCGAGTCGGGCGGGGCGGGCTTGATGAGCACCTGGAACTGGTGGTGGCGCTGCACGCGGTAGGGGTTCTCTCCGTAGCGTCCGTCGGTGGGTCGGCGGCTGGGCTCGACGTAGGCCGCCCGCCAGGGCTCCGGCCCGAGCGAGCGCAGGAAGGTCGCGGGGTTGAACGTCCCCGCGCCCGTCTCCACGTCGTAGGGCTGCAGGATGGCGCA
>CAYFVS010000111.1:0-11413 GCA_964346565.1 uncultured candidatus Brocadiaceae bacterium
GGGAAGCGGGCCTCCTGATCGAACAGTCGGACGTGAACGATGTCGGCGCCGACGAATCCGCCTGTGGAGGGAGTGGATCGCCCACCCGGGTCAAGAAGGTCGAGTCCGTCCCCCTGCACTCCGAAGAGCACAAGCGTATCGAGCCGACACCCGAAGGACTCTCCGAGCTGGTGGGCGAACTGAGTGAGGAGCACATCTTCGACTGAGCCCCCTTGGAGCCGCAGGCCGGAGCGGACGCCGGAATGACACAAGAGCCTAAAGACGTATGCGTCTTCGTGGAAGTCCAGGACAGCACGGTGGCCGAGGTCAGCCTGGAGCTTCTGCACAAGGCCGGTGAGCTGGCCGCGCAGCTTGGCGGCCGGGTGGCCGCCTTTCTGCTGGGGGAGTCGGTGGAGGGGCTGGCCGACGACCTGTTCGCCCACGGGGCCGATGAGGTGATACTCGCCCAGGACGGGGCTCTGGGCACCTACGCTAACCTGCCGTACGCGGACGTGCTGGTGCGGATGATCCGCCGGCGGCAGCCGGCGGTGGTGCTGTTCGGCGCCACCACGCTGGGGCGGGACCTGGCGCCCCGGGTGGCCTCGGCCCTGCGAGTCGGGCTCACCGCCGACTGCACCGACCTGCAGATCGGCCCCCACAAGGACGTGGTCAAGGGCACCGAATACGCCGCCCTGCTCCACCAGATACGGCCGGCCTTCGGGGGCAACATCATCGCCACCATCGTCAACCCCGAGACCCGGCCCCAGATGGCCACCGTCCGGGAGGGGGTCATGAAGATGGGCCGGCCCGATCCGGCGCGCACGGGCGAGCTGGTCCGCTTCGACGGCTCGGTGGACGCGTCGCTGCTCTGCGTCGAGCAACTGGAGGAGCACCGCGCGCCCCGGACGGTCAACCTGAAGAAGGCGAACGTCATCGTGGCCGGAGGCGCCGGCGTTGGCAGCCGGGAGAACTTCCGCCTCATCCGGCGGCTGGCCGAGACGCTGGGCGGGGAGGTCGGCGCCAGCCGGGCCGCCGTGGACGGCGGCTTCATCGGCAAAGAGCACCAGGTGGGCCAGACGGGCACAACCGTGCGGCCCAAGCTCTACATCGCCTGCGGCATCAGCGGCGCCGTGCAACACCGCGCCGGCATGCAGGAGGCAAGCAAGATCGTCGCCGTCAACACCGACCCGGAGGCCCCCATCTTCCAGGTGGCTCACTACGGCATTGTGGGCGACCTGAACGAGGTCATCCCGGCGCTCATTGACATCTATAAGGAACATGCCAGGTGAGGGCCAGCCGCGGACATGCCCAACTTCTTCACTGACAACGAAGACATCCTCGACTTCCTGGACAACACCGACCTGAGCACAATCGTGCTGCTCCGGGAGCGTGGCTTCGCCGAGGCGGAGCAGTACGACTACGCCCCCACGGACTACGCCGACGCGATGGACAGCTACCGGCGCGTGCTTGAGATGCTGGGGGAGCTGTGCGGTGATTACATCGCCCCCCGCGCCGCCGACGTGGACAAGGAGGGCGCACAGTTCGACGACGGGATGGTCACCTACGCCGCAGGGACCTGCGAGGCGCTGGAGCAGCTGCGCAAGGCCGACGTGATGGGCTTCACCCTCCCCCGCCGATACGGCGGGCTGAACATGCCCGTGACCACCTTCGCCATCGCGGTGGAGATGGTCAGCCGGGCAGACGCCAGCCTGATGAACCTGTTCGGCCTCCAGGACATCGCCGAGACCATCAACGAGTTCGCCGACGAGGAGATCAAGGCAGAGTACCTGCCGAAGTTCAGCAGCGGCGAGGTGCTGGGCGCGATGGCCCTGACCGAGCCGGACGCCGGCAGCGACCTGACCAACGTTCAGCTCAAGGCCACCTGCGACGGGGAGGAGGACCTCTGGCGGCTCAACGGCGTCAAGCGTTTCATCACCAACGGCTGCGCGGACGTGCTGCTGGTGCTGGCGCGCAGCGAGCCGGATACCGCTGGCGCGCGGGGGCTGTCGCTGTTCGTGTGTGAGTCCGGCCCGCGGGTGCGGGTCCGCCGCATCGAGGAGAAGCTCGGCATCCACGGTTCGCCCACGTGCGAACTCCAGTTCAGTGACGCGCCCGCCCGGCTGATCGGCCGGCGCAAGCGCGGCCTGTCCACCTACGTGATGTCCATGATGAACGGCGCCCGGCTGGCCATCGCAGCCCAGGGGGTGGGCATCGCCCAGGCAGCCCTCAGCGAGGCCCTGGAGTACGCCGCCGACCGAGAGCAGTTCGGCCGGCCCATTCGCCAGTTCCCCGCCGTGCGCCAGATGCTGGGCGACATGCACATGAAAGTCGAGACGGCCCGCCTGCTGACCTATGAGACAGCCATGGCCGTGGACATGGCGAGCAACATCGAGCACCTGCGCGGCACGGGCGAGCTGGAGGAGTTGCCCGGCGGCCAGGAGCTGGCCGACCAGGCGCGCGAGCGGACGACCCTCGCCCGCGCCCTGACGCCCATCGCCAAGTACTACGCCACCGAGACGTGCAACGAGGTGGCCTACGACGCCCTCCAGGTGCTGGCCGGCAGCGGGTACATGCGCGACTACGAGGTGGAACGCCTTTACCGCGACGCCCGCATCACTACCATCTACGAGGGCACCACGCAGATCCAGCACAACGCCGCCATCGGCTACGTCATGCGCGGCACGCTGGAGGACAGGTTCGGGCAGTTGCACCAGGCGGCGCCGAAGGGCGACGGCCTGCCGCAGATGCTCGGCGCACTCGACCGGGCCAGGGGCTGGCTTCGTGAGGCTGTCGAGTTCGCCGACCAGCAGGACGCGGAGTTCCGAGACCTGCACGCGGCCAAACTGGTCGAGAGCGCCGCGCTCATCTACTGCGGATACCTCCTTCTGGGCCCGGCCGTCCGCTCGGAGCACAAGCACGCGCTGGCTGAGAACTTCGTGCAGGAGGCGCTCCCGCGGGTTCGGATGCGCCGCGACCAGGTGCTCAGCGGCAGCCGCGCCTATCTGGACCGCATGAGCGAACTGCTCGACTACGAGTAGCCACACTGACCGGCCCGGTGCTCCTTGATGCAGCCCATCGGCTTCCACGTGTCCATCGAAGGCGGCCTGCCCCGGGCCGTGAACCGGGCGCTCGAGCGGGAGTGCACGGCGCTGCAAGTCTTCTGCGGCAATCCCCGGGGATGGCGCCTGCAGGAGCGCGCGGCCGAGGAGATCGTCCGGTTCGCCCGGCGCCGGCGCGAGGCCGGCCTCAGCCTCCTGTTCGTCCACGCCTGCTACCTGATCAACCCCTGCTCCCTGGACGCCGCCGTGCTGCGGCGGAGCGGCCGGCGCCTGGCGGCCGAGCTTGCCCTGTCCGCGCGGATGGGGGCCGACGGCTACGTGCTGCATCCGGGCAGCCACAAGGGCCGTCCGTCCGAATGGGGCGTCCGACGCGCAGCGGGGCTGATCCTGAGCGCCATCGAACGGGCGGAGGCCCGCTTGCCGCTGCTGCTGGAGAACACCGCCTCGCCCCACGGGCCCGGCGGGGACCCGGAGACGCTTGGCGAGCTGCTCCAGCGCGTGCGGGAAGGCGCGCCGGAAGTGCCCGCCGGGGTGGCGCTTGACTCCTGCCATGCCTTCGGCGCCGGCTACGACCTGCGCCGGCCGGAGGAGGTCGAGCGCATGACCGGGGACCTGCGGCGCATCGTCGGCGTCCAGAGCGTTGCCCTCATCCACGTGAACGATTCGCGCGACCCGCCGGGCAGCCGTCGCGACCGGCACGAGCACATCGGCCGGGGCCGGATCGGCGCCGACGGCCTGCGCAACCTGCTCTCCCATCCCGCCTTCGCCGGCCTGCCGCTCATACTGGAGACGCCCTGGGAGTCAGTCGAGGCCGACCGGCGGAACCTGCACGCCGTCGTGGAGTTGCTCAAGCAGTCCAGCACCGATGCGTAGCGGATCGGGGGCTTCCCACCGGGCCCGTGGACATCGCTCATGCTCCCTCCTATAGTACGGGACTGTGACCGGACGACCCCTGGAGAGGCGCGGGGAAGGGAGATGAACCGCTCGCGCACGCGCGTTCTGGCGCAGGCCGCCCTCCTGGCGGCCTGCCTGGCACTGCTGCCGGGGGCCGCGCCGCAGGAGCCGCCCGAGGGCAAAGCTCTCTCCGGCCGCTCCGAGCTGACGCCGGAGCAAGCTTATGCCGAGATCAAGTCGCAACTCCTCCTGCATCTGGAGGAGCACCTGTTCCCCTTCTGGCGGCACAGCCTGGATCAACTCCACGGAGGTTTCATCAACGAGCTGAACCGAGACGGCTCGGTCGCCGGCGGCCGGAAGAGACTGGTCGGGCAGGCGCGCCAGATCTGGACGTTCGCGCGTATGTGGAACGAGGGCTACCGCATCCCCTGGATCTACCAGGGCCTCGTCAGCGGCATGAACTTCCTGCACCAGAAGGTGCGCGACAAGAGACACGGCGGCTACTTCTGGGAGGTCGGCCGGGAGGGCAAGCCGACTGACGAGAGCAAGCAGACCTACGGACACGCGTTCGTCATCTACGCGGCCGTCGAGTTCTACCGCGCCAGTGGGTACCCCGCCGCACTGAAGGTCGCCGAGGACACCTTCAACGTGCTTGAAACCCACGTGCACGACGACGAGCACGGGGGCTATTATGACCTGATGGAGCAGGACTGGACGATGAGGCCCGCCGGACGCAACAAGAGCACCAACACGCACATGCACCTGCTGGAGGCCCTCACGGAGCTGTGCATGGTCACCGGCAAGGACCGGCACAAGGAGCGGCTCAAGGAGGTGCTGGACCGGCTGGTCGAGCACGCCTATCTGCCGGAGTATCATTGCACCATCGAGGCGTTCAGCCCCGACTGGACTCCGATCCGCAGCGGCCCGCTGGCCGCCAAGAACGACTACACGTCGTACGGACACAACGTGGAGCTGGCCTGGCTGATGCAGCGCGCTGCGCAGGCACTCGAGCTGCCGGAGGACAAGTACCGACGAATCGGGCTGAACCTGATCAACCATGCCCTGCGCTACGGATGGCACCCTGGGGCCGGGGCGCTCCAGTCCAGCGGGCCATGGCGCGGGCCGGCCACCGACTCGACCATAAGCTGGTGGATGCAGGCCGAAAACGCCATCGCCCTGGACTGGGCGTGGCGCGTTACCGGCGAGGAGGGCTACCTGCAAGCCCTCTACCGGCAAGTGGCCTGGATCCTATCGCGCCAGGCCGACCTGCAGTATGGCGGCTGGTGGGACAGCCTGACGCCGGAGGGACGCGTAAGATCGCCCAGGAAGGCCCACGGCTGGCATACGGCCTATCACGAGGTGCGCGCCTGCCTGAACATCGCCCGCGGCTGGGGAGGCACTCCTCCGGCCGCCCCGGAACAGGAGCCCCCCCAGGATGACGCCGCGACCCCTGAAGACGAGACACGCTGAGGAATCCGGCAACGGTGTGGCCGTGGAGGCCCACCTGGACGACGACGTGTGGGTGGTGCATTTCATGGCCGAGCCCCGCACCAGCCCGCAGGCCCTGTGGTTCCACCTGGAGGCGACGGGCGCTGGCGGTCGCGTGGTGCGTTTCATCTGGCTGAACGCCGACTCATGCCTCGGCCTGCGCAATCCCGAACAGCTCGGGCAGGTCCATCCGGTGGTGAGGGCCAACGGCGGAGACTGGCAAAGGGTGGCCGGGGCCCTGCTGGACCGTCCGTCGGGCGGCCACGTTCTGAGGTTCGAGACGCCGTCCGAGTGCCGCAGCGCGGCCGCCGCCCTCTGCTATCCGTACGGACCGGCAGACCTGTCGGCGGCGCTGAAGGAGCTGGGAGGAGCATGGCAGCGGGAGTCCATCGGCCTGACGGCCGGCGGCCGCCCCCTGCCCCGGCTGCGCGCCGGGCCGCCGGACGGACCGGGCGTCTACGTCGTGGCCCGGCAGCACGCCGGGGAGACGCCCGGCTCGTGGGTGCTGGACGGGCTACTGCGCGCCGTGGCCGAGGGCGACGCTCAGGAGCCGGCCCTGGCGGACGTGCAGTGGTGGACCGTGCCCTTCGCGGACCTGGACGGCGTGGTGGCCGGCGACTACGGCAAGGACGCCTTGCCCTGGGACCTGAACCGCGCCTGGCGCAGCACGCCCATGCGACCGGAGGTGGTGGCCATGCAGCATGACCTGGCCCGGTTCGGGGCGGCGGCTGCGCCGCGGCTGGTGCTGGACCTGCACGCCCCGGGTGGCGGCGAGATCGGGCTCTACCATTTCCTCTGCCGCAAGGACCGGCCCGAGCCCCAGCGCCAGACGGGCGAAAGCTTCACCCCGCTGCTGGCCGAGCAGTTCCCGGAACTGCCCGCCGGCAAGCTGCGTCGCGTGCCGGACTACGCCTCGCGCTGGGACCCCAATGACACGCTGGCCAACTGGGCGTGGGACGCCCTGGACGGAACCCTGGGCACCACCATCGAGACGAGCTATCAGGGGTTGACCGCGGACGACCGGCTGGAGCCGGCGGGCTACCGCGGAACCGGCGCGCGCCTGGCCCGGGCCGCCGTCGGCTGGCTTACCAGCCGCGGATGATGTCGCCCATCGTGGCTTCGCCCCGGCGCCTGCCTGACAGCGCGCTGTGCAGCCCCAGCAGTATGAGCATCGCTCCCCCGAGCAGCCACCACCCGTCCGGCGCCGGCCCAAAGACGCCGGCAAAGCCGCACAGCGAGCCGAACAGAAGCCCCAGATACCACAGCCCTCCGGCGAGTGCCGCCGGCAACTGAGCCAGGCACTTCAACCAAAGCGCCATCGTGACCCCCACGGTCACGACCCCGCCGAGAAGGGCCACCGCCAGGTCCCCCGGCGCGATGTCGAACAACCCCACGCGCATCCCCAGCGAGGTGGCCAGCAGGAACAGGGCCCCCATGCCGGCGGTCAGCGTGGCGACGGGCAGCGCCTTCTCCTGCCGCATCAACGGGCGGGCAACCAGAGAGAAAACGGCCCAGCACGTGGCCGCCGCCAGCCCCAGCACCGTCCCGCGCAGTTGCACGCCCGCGCCCTCCCCCGGCCCGACCAGCATGATGCAGCCAACGAAGCCCAGCAGAAGACCCACCATCGTTCGCCCGTCCGCCCTCTCCTGCGTCAGCGCGCTGAGGATCGCGATGATGACAGGGGCGGCATAGAACGCCAGGTGAGCCCGGGCTGGGGCCGCGGCCTGGAGCGAGAGCGCGCGCAGTATCCAGAACCCGTACCCGCCGGAGGCAGCGAGCACGAGGAAGTGCGTCTCCCTGCGGTTGAACACGCGCAGTTCCGCCAACCGGCCCGTAAGGAACAGCACCAGGCCCAGCCCCGCCGCACCGCCCAGCAGGAAGTAGAAGCCCAGCACCATGTAGGGCGGCGCCGCCTCGCCGGCGCGGATGCGCTCGGTCAGTGGGAAATGAGGGCTCCAGAACAGGGCCGCCAGGACGCCGAGCGCGATCGCAGCCTTCCTCGAGCGATACATCTCGGCCCCTCCCAAACAGGGATGACTCCGCCCACCGGCGGCCGCCCGAGCCACCTTTGTAGTCCATCGCAGTCACTCCGTCAAGCATTGCACGCTCCCGATTGACGCCGCGCGCGCCGCGCATGTACAATGCGGGTAGCAGCAGTCTCAGCCAGATGGGGGATCCGATGCCGCTCGTGGAGTGTGAACTGAACCGCGTCGTCATGAGCGAGACCCATGACCGCCAGATAGTGGTCCTGAAGGAGCGCGACGGCGAACGCAAGATAGCCATCGTCATCGGCCCGTTCGAGATATGGGCCATCCATCGCACGATCAACAACGAGCCGCCACCGCGGCCGATGACCCACGAGCTGTTCGGCAGCGTGCTGGACGCGCTGGGGGTGGAGATCGCTCGCGTGGTCGTCAGCGACCTGCGGGACGACACCTATTACGGCCGGCTCATACTTCGCCAGAACGGGCGCAGCTTCGACATCGACACGCGGCCCAGCGACGGACTGGCTCTGGCGGTGCAGAAGGGCGCCGCCATATTCGTCGACGAAGACGTACTGGAAGAGGCCTCCAGCCACTTCCTCTGAAGCCTCAGAGGATTCCGGACGCCAGCCTGCGCCGTCCTGGAGACGCCGCACTACGAGGGCCGGGCAGAGTTCGCTGGCCGTCCGTCTGGCAGACGTGCCCTCCACGCACAGCGCTATGCAGCGTGCTCCCGCAAGGCCGCGACCAGCCGCTCCATGTCCGGCGGCAGCGGCGCCTCGAAGGTCATCTGCCGCTCCAGCGCCGGGTGCCACAGCGTGAGCCGCCGTGCGTGCAGCGCCTGACGGTCCAGGAGCGGCTCCTCGGTGGGCGAATGCTCTGCCCCCGTCAGGTCCGACAGATACAGCGCGTCCCGATGCCCGTAGAGCGCGTCGGCCACGATGGGGTGGCCGAGGTGGCGCAGGTGGACCCGTATCTGGTGCGTGCGCCCCGACCTGGGGAAGCACCGGACGATGCTGAACGGGCCGGGGCGCTCGATCACCTCATAGACGGTGCGGGCCGGCTTGGCGTTGCGCCCGCCGACGGCCATCCGCTGCCGGTCTCGCCGGCACTTGCCGATGGGGGCGTCAATCAGGTCGCCGTCCAGCTCGATCCTGCCCTCGCAGACGGCGACGTACTCCTTGACCGTCTCCCGCCTCTCGAACTGAAGCGCAATCCGCTCGTGGATGCGCTCATCGCGCACGATGAGGATGACGCCCGTGGTGTCCCGGTCGAGTCGGTGCACGATGCCCGCCCGAAGCGGCCCGCCCGCCTGGCTCAGCTCCTGGTAGCGATGCACCAGCGCGTTGACCAGCGTCCCGGTCTGGTGGCCGCGCGAGGGATGCACCACCAGGTCCGCCGGCTTGTTGACCACGACCACCCACCGGTCCTCGTAGACGATGTCCAGTGGTATGTCCTCCGGCGGCACCTCCTCGCCGGCGCGCACGGGCACCAGCGCCACCACGCGGTCTCCCTCAGCAGGGGCATATGCCGGTTTGACGGGCTGTCCGTTCACGGTGATGGCGTCCTCCGCGATGAGCCGCTGGATGAAGGTGCGAGAGTACTCCGGGAAGCGCGCCGCGAGGTATACATCCAGCCGCCGGCCGGCGTTGCGGCCCGCGATCTCGAACTCGTAGCGCTTCACCTCCCCCTCGGCTTCCTGGAGGGGACGGTGGTCCTGTGGCTCTGGGTGCGCCAACGCTGCTCCTACTCCGTGGAGGTAGCCCGACCGGACAGCACTTCGCCGTAAACTCGGAGGGTGTCCCGCGCGAGGGTGCGTATGTTGAAATTCTGCCGGACGCTCTCCCGGGCCGCGCGACCCATTGCCCGCGCCCGCTCCTCGTCTCGGATGAGCGACCGTATGGCCTCCGCCAGGGCCTCCGCGTCCCCCTTGGGCACCAGCAATCCGGTGCGGCTGTCCTCTATCATCTCGCAGGCGGTTCCGGTGTTGAACGCGATGACGGGCCGCTGGTAGCCCATCGCCTCCAGGATGCTGAAGCCTGACACGTCCACCAGGGAGCTTTGCACGACCACGTCCAGGGCGCCGAGCACCTCCTCGTACTCGGCGAAGTCGGTGGCGATGGTCATGTACCGCTCCAGTCCCAGCCGGCGGACCAGCTTGCGCAGCTCGGGCAGCTCCTCCCCCATGCCGGCAATCACGAACTGCGCCGTCGTGCCGCCCCGCACAAGGATGGCGGCCGCCCGTGCGAACAGCTCATGTCCCCGGCGCTCCTCCACCGGACCCACCGAGCCCACCACGGGGGAGCGGCCCTGGAACGGCGGGAGGATGCTGTCCTCCGGCACGCTGTCCACGTCTATCCCGTTATGGATGACGTGTATCTTGCGCCGGTCCACCTTGCACTGGTTGACCAGCGCCTCCCGGACGCTTTGTGTGGTGGCGATCATGCCGTCCACGTCGCAGCTCAGCCGCCGCAGGGACCTCCTGGAGGCAGGCATGCCGTGGATGGTCAGCAGCAGGGCGGCGTCGGTGCGCCGGTTCAGCAGCTTCAGCGCGCTGGTCGCGCGGTAGCTCTGGGCGTGCACGAGCTGGGGCGCGAACTGCTGGACCGCGCTGAGGAACCTGCCCCTCGCCAGCCGGAACCCCAACCCGCTCAATCGGTCGAACACCCGCGTGGGCACGCCCTCCCGCTCCAGGACGGCCTGGCTCGGCCCGGGCACGCAGAACACGCCCACCTCCACCTCAGACTCTCGCAGCTCCCGGGCCAGGTTCACCGTATAGGCGCTGGTTCCACGCGCCTCCATCTGGGGGGCCAGCAGCAGCACCTTGCGCACGTGAACGGTCTCTTTGCCCATGATAGCTCCGGTGGAAATGGTGCCCGGCCCTGGGGGGTTATCTTACCGCCACCGCCCCGAGCCCCTCAACGCAGCCCAGGCGTGACCAGGGCCACTCGGGAAGCGGAAGCGAGGGCGGTCTCGCCCGCCAGCAGAGGTGGCCAGCCGTCAGCCTCTCTTGCACAGAATACTGGACGTTATCGGCTACTCCGTGCTGTACCCGAGGAAGGTGATCTGTCTGGCTTCTTCGATGCGGCCCGAACGCAGGCACTCGATCATGCTGGTCATCTCACTTTCTTGCATCCGACGATACCACTCATCTTTGCTGCGGATGTCCTCATCGGAGAGGAAGTGTTCAACATAGGCCATCAGTTCGCCGACCGTCGGGGGCAGATCCCTGGACCACCAGCGAACACGAATGGCTTCAGGCTGGAGCTCACCATGCAGCAGCTTCTCAAGCTCGTCCGCGAACTCGATCAATGTCCTGTCGCGGTCCATTCCCTATCTCCGAACAGCCCTCGTTAGCACGTTGGGATACCATTGTAGCACAACTGCTGTATGGCACCCCCAAAGGTCAGGCCCCTTCTAGGGCGGTTGATTACAGGCCCGCCACCTGCTCTCAGTCTGAGACCTTGCCTGAAACTCCCTGACACACGAGAAACCAGTGGCTGATCCTTGACTTCCCTCTGATGCCGATGTCCCGGCTCTCGATATCTAGGTCACTCACCATCAGCCTCAACTCGAGGTCAGGCTCGCAGTGGAACAGGAGTGTCTCGCCATCCCATGAGACTGTTCTGAACGAGTAGGTCCCGACACGAGCACGATCCTCGCACTCGTACTGCTGTACGTTGCGGATGATCATGCGGGACCGAACCACGTCCACCTCAACGGTCCGGAGCAGTATCCAGTTCCGAACGACGCGGGCAGGGCCGCCATGGAAGATGCGCCGATACGGGACCGCAAGTCGCCGCTCGGAAGGAGAGTAATCCACTGACGCAAGCTCAAAGAACTCGTCGTGTATCAGATCAAGCAGCTCCTCCAGTTGATGGGGCACAGTCACACGAAGCGGTTCCTGCGTCATGATGCTCTCTGCAACCATCTCATGCCGCCGTCTGAGCTGTCGTGCGGACCGGCTGGTCCATGTCTCCAGCATTCTATGCCCGGAGTGTGTCTCCCGCA
>CAYFVS010000112.1:0-4825 GCA_964346565.1 uncultured candidatus Brocadiaceae bacterium
CGGTACGTGAGCTGGGTTTAGACCGGCGTGAGCCAGGTCGGTCCCTATCTGCCGTGGGCGTTGGATAGCTGAGGAGGGTTGCCCCTAGTACGAGAGGATTGGGGTGAGCGAACCTCTGGTGCGCCAGTTGTCCTGCTAAGGGCATCGCTGGGTAGCCAAGTTCGTAAAGGATAACCGCTGAAAGCATCTAAGCGGGAAGCCGTCTCCAAGATCAGCTATCCGTTCCCCATCGAGGGAATAAGGCACCTCTGAGACTAAGAGGTTGATAGGCCGGTGGTGTAAGTGCGTATACATAAAGGCACTCAGCTGACCGGTACTAATCCGCCGAACGGCTGGTCACATTACCGACAAAACCGCACTCGGCATCAAGCCGTCGCGTGCTTCGACCCACTGGCGCCCTCCTGTTCATCTTCTGTCCTCGCCCGGCGGCCACGGACCCCAGGGGCAGCAGCGAACCAAGCAATGCCTCCCGCAGAGCGAGACACCCCATCTGCCCGGTGACCACAGCGGCGGGGCAACACCCGTTCCCATTCCGAACACGGCCGTTAAGCCCGTCGCGCCGATGATATTGGCCCCTTGTGGGCTGAGAAAGTAGGTTGTTGCCGGGCTCTTTTTGTGTACCCCTTCCTCGGCCCCGTGGCGCCGGGCATCATGGCTCCCTGCGGCGTGTCCTGCGCAACGTCTGCCGGTAGTCGGTGGGCGACAGGCCGATCTTCGTTTTGAACAGCCGGCTGAACTGCGCTGAAGACCCGTAGCCGAACTCCCGGGCCACCTGCTGCACGGGGCGGTCGGTGTCCTCGCCCAGGACGCGCGCCGCCCGGCGCATGCGCCACAGCAGCAGGTAGCTGTGCGGCGGGCGCCCCATGTAGCGGCTGAACAACTGTCGGAAATACCCCGGCGACACGTGACAGGCCCGCGCCTCTGCGGCGAAGTCAAAGGCGCGCCGCGGGTCTCGCCTCACCTGCTCGGCCAGCTTCTCTACTTCTGCCCGGTGGGGCTGGCTCACGCTGTCTGACTCCCGGGCGGTGCCCGCCAGCTCCTCCAGCTCCACGTGCGCACTCGCCATCTGCGCCAGGGCGTCTTGCAGCCTCTCCTCGGTGCGCTTGCGGTCGGCGATGTCCCGAGCAGTGAACGCGACGCCCACCACGTCTCCCGCCACCGCGATGACGGGGGCCATGGTCAGAGAGACGTCGCGGGCGCGCCCGTCGCTGTCCATGTGCACCGCCTCGTAGTCCTTGATCGTCTCCCCGCGCCGGGCGGTCACCAGCAGCCGTTCCAACTCGGCCTCTGCCGCGTCGCGGGCCACCCGGCGCAGGTGCCGGCCCTCCATCTCCTGGCGGGTGTAACCGTAGAGCATCTCGGCGCCCGGGTTCCAGCTTCGCACGACGCCGCCCGGGCTCAGGTAGGCCATCGCGTCCGGCGTGGTCTCCACGATGGAGGCCCACCGACTGATGATGCGCAGCGCTCCCACAAGCGTGGGACTGTCGCTTCTGATCGTGCTGACCAGCGCCACGGGGCGGCCGTGCCTGTCGCGGATGGGGATCTTGACGCGCCCGCGGTCATGGACCGGGCCGTCGGCCCGCAGCGCCGCCCGGTCCTCAGCCTGGTACATCTCCGCCTCCTCGGGCGGGAAGATGTCGGTGTCAGCCAGGCCAATCAACCGCTCGACCGTGGTGTGCAGATCCGCCGCGAACGGTTCGTTGGCCCACACGAAACGCAGGTCTGCGTCCTTGATGAACACGTACGGCATCAGCGTTGACATCAGGGGCCAGATGCGCCCGGAAACCTCCCGCACCGGTTCGTAGCCCGGCATCCGGGCCCGCGCGCAGTGGGAGTGCACTTCCTCGGCCTCGAACAGGACTCGCCTGACGAACTCCGGCAGCAGGCCCATCGCGTCGTCCGGCACGTGCCGCGCCCCCCAGGTCGGGATGCCCCCAGAGAGCCGGCCGTGGTAGTGGGGCCCTCCCAGCACCAGCAGCCCGATCCGGGCGGACGCTGAACGCGCCGTCGCCAGGGCGTCGAACACCGTCGCTTCCGGCAGCCCTCCGCTGATCATGGCGACGTGGGAGGACGCGTCGCCTGCGGCCAGGCTCTGTATTTGCTCCCTGAACTGTTCCAGTGTCCGGACCTGCGCCACGGCGCAGTCCAGCCCGCACTCAGCCAGGTTCCGCGCCACCAGTTCCGCCTCTGAGCTGTTGTCCGACAGCAGAAGGGCCGAAAGAGCGTTCTGCTGCTCTCCCCCAAGTTGCTTCGCCATGAGGATCCTCCCTGGCCGGACCTACGTTTTGGTCAAACATGTCTACGTTATAGCTATTTACATTCCGCCTTGCCAGTGGTAGAAACCACAGTGCGGTCAGAAGACCTCGCTCTGATTTGGCGTTGTGCCAAGGCGAGCAATGGCCATTCTGCCGGTCTTCTTGGGGAAGGAGGTGATGCGGAGGGGTCGGGGCGACTCCCGGCGAGTCGCGGTCTTGGTGGCCCACGGTGAGCTGCACCCGTGCACGCGCCGCTGTCGGCGGCGCGCTGTGCGCGAAGTAAGGCGACCTGTCTCCTAGGTCGCTGAAGGGCATCTGAGGAGGACGTGCGATCATGTACGCACTCAGAGGAAAAGTCTGTACGGTCTTGCTGGCTCTGGTCGTCGTGGTCGGGCTCGCTGCCTGGCAGCCTCAGGGCGCCACCGGCGCCGACCTGACGGCGGACTACACGTGGGACTTCGTCAAGATAGGCGGATGGACCTGGTTCACCAACATCTGGGTGCACCCCGGCGGGAGCGGTCCTGTCTACAACAACAGTGACACTGCCTGCCCCTACCGCTGGGATGAGGCGAACCAGGAGTGGATCCCGGTTGTGACGGCGGATACTATGCCGGACCCGGGCGGCTACCTGTTCGATTACGACTGGGAGACGACCGACGGCGACCCCAGCCAGCCGGCTCCCAACGGGCTGAGCATCGTCGGCGCGCCCGGCAACGCCAACGTCGCCTACCTGGCCTACGAGGACAGGCGGGTGCCTTTGGAAGAGGGCAGCGCGGGGAACGTCTACCGGAGCACCAACCAGGGCGACACCTGGACGCTGCCCAACGGCGGCACCCTGAACGTGTTCATGGCCCCCAACGGCACCGCCCGTCAGTCGGGCCCCCGCCTGGCCGTGGACCCCGCCGATGAGAACTGCGTCTACTTCGGTTCGCAGAAGGACGGGCTCTGGGTCACCTACGACGGCGCGCAGAACTGGTCGCTGGTCACCGACGTGCCCGTGCCGAACAACGAGGAAGGGGTCGCCTGCGTGGACTTCGACCCCAACTCCGGCACGACTGGCGGTCTGACCAACATCATCTACGCCGCAGTGTCGGGCCAAGGCGTCTATCGGACCACCGACGCCGGCGCGAGCTGGACGGACATCGGCGGCCCGACCACGTGGGCAAACGCGGCCAAGGTCGGCGGCGACGGCACCTACTACATCGCCGACAGCGGAGGCGCCCTGAACAGGTACTCCGGCGGAAGCTGGACGAACATCAGCCCGGGCGCAATCTACGGCGTCGCCGTGGACCCGTTCAACGCCAACCGCGTCGTCGCTGTTAACACGCATTCCGAAACTTATGTCTCGACCGACAAGGGCGACAACTGGACGCAGCTTGAGAAGAGCGTTGACTACAACGGCATCGCGTCCCAAGCCCAGCGGGCGGGCGTGGACAGGCTCAAGATCGCCTTTGACACCGGCGTGCAGGACAAACTGTGGGCCGCGGAGGCGTATGGCCTGTGGCAGTGTGACCTCAGCGCCGGCACCGCCGCGTGGAAGTGCATCGCCCATGGCACAGAGGGCTACTGCACCGAGACGATAATCAAGCCGCCGGGAGGCGGAGTGATAAGCGGCATCATGGACGGTGGCGTTTACTACCACCCCGACCCCGCCACGTACGACAGCGTGCAGGTGTGCAGCCCCGACACGAACCAGTGGCTGTACGAACACGGCTGGGGAAGCGACTACTGCGTGGCGCAGCCCTCATTTGTGGCGGCGATCAACGGCCCACCGCACCAGTGGTCCGAGGAGCTGAGCGGCTACTCGAACGACAAGGGCAAGCAGGACACGTGGACTGTGTTCAGCAGCACCCCGGGCTACCAGCCCACCACGCCGGCCGGGCTGGCCATCTCGGCCACGGACCCCAACAACATCGTGATCTACGACGGTTCGCAGAACAAGGCGTACTCCACCACCAACGGCGGCGGCTCATGGAGCAGCAGCGGGTTCGGCACCCCTCTGATGACCTCGTGGGGCCCCGGTGACGGGGCGATCGCCGCCGACCGTGTGGACGGTGGCACCTTCTACGTCTACGACTGGGCCGACAGCGAGATCTGGAGGACTACCGATGGCGGTGCCAACTGGGCGGCCGTCGGCAGTATCCCCGGTGGCGCCAACTACTCCGACATATCCGCCACCCCGGGTCGCGCCGGCCACGTCTGGTTCTGCTTCAACTGCGGCCTCTGCGGGACCGTGGGGCTGTTGCGCTCGACCGATTACGGCGCCACCTGGTCCTACGTCCCCAACGTGGACCTCGCCATAAGCATCTGCTTCGGCAGGCCGATCGTACCCACAGACTACCCGACCATCTACATGTACGGCACGGTGAACGGGGTGGAGGGCGTCTGGCGTTCGACCGACGAGGCCCAGACCTGGGACAAGATAGCCAACGTGGCCCCCATGGGTCTTTACACGGGCTGCCTCTCCAGCGCGGGCGACCAGGAGATCTTCGGCCGGTGCTACTTCAACACCAGGGGCATCGGCAGCGCCTGGGGCGACTGCGGAGGCGGCGGAGTGCCCATCGCCAACA
>CAYFVS010000113.1:0-2365 GCA_964346565.1 uncultured candidatus Brocadiaceae bacterium
CGGGCCGTCCCCGCCTGCTGTGTACCTACCCCGTCGCCGGCCGAAACGTCGGCCCGAATCCTCGAGGGATCGCGCGAAGTCTCTCCATGCACCGGCCTGCTCACAGGCCGATGGTTGACGCCAGGGCCACCGCGCAGGGGGCCTCCATTGGGTACATACCGGACCGCGCCGCGAACTCTTACCTCGAATCGGGCGTGCATCGTCCGCTCTCCGGTCCTGAGTCGAAGAGCCTCTGCAGCATCTCCATGCGCCCCTTCAGGCCGTCGATCTCCCCGTAGAGCATCGCTGCCAGGCCGCCGAGCTGTTCGGCGGCCTGCCCGATGTCGAGGAGCGCCTCCTGGGCCTGCGCCATCTGCGCAGGGGAGAACAGCTCGTGCTCGCGGGCGCAGGCCAGGCCCTGCACCACCCGAAGCATCACAACCTCGATCCGGTTCTGGATCTCGTCCGCGAACTTCGCACGGGTGTAGCTCTTGGCCAGGTACAGCCCGCTGAGCTTGTCCCACTCTGCCTGCGCTTCTCTTGCGTCCATGGGGCTATCTCCCGTTCTCATGTGTCAGACAGTCGGCCCGGCTACGCTCACAAGGGCCCCGACCCCTGCCCCGCAGGGCGGGTCGCAGCCGCTCCACGTCCTCGGGCTCCCAGACGAAGGAGCCGCCGATCTTCCGGGCCGGCGGCCTCAGCACGCGGTCGCGCAGCAGATACTGGAGGTATCCAGCCGATGCGGCGTAGCCTTCCCGCCTCAGGCAGTCCAGCATTTCGGTCGTCCCGATCATCGCTGTCCGCTCCTCCTTCTTGGCGACGAGAGACGAAGGTGCCACTCACCTTCGTCGAGGACGCGGCAGCCTGCCGCAACGTGCGGCCACATGCGGCCACCGGCGCCGCCACGTGCGGCCGGCATTCAGCGGAAGGGGAGCGGACGGGCGCCCTGGAGCGCGGGGGAGACGTTCGGGGAGCCTCGATGCTGGGGGAAACGACCGTAGACAGGGGCGCAGGTGGCGGGCCTACTCGTCTGGCGGCCTGCTGGAGAGGTCGAGATGGCCCGCGACCGCCTGGTGCTGCGGATGTTGGCGTCGATGTGCTGCTTGATGGCCTTCTCGGCCACCTTCTCGGCCTGATCGCGCGTCAGGCTGCCGCGCGTCTCCTGAATGGCCTGGAGGATGGCCGCGTAAGCCTCCTGGAAGAGCTCGTCGCCCGGCTGGGGATCGGCGGCGTCCGGCCTGCAGAACTCGACGTCGAAGTCTTCATGCCACCTGCGCACTACGGCTTGAGCCCACGCGAGGGCGTTCTCGTTGTCCTCGGACGTGATCTCGTAATCGTCGACGTGCGGCGCCTCCACGGGCTGCTCCACCCCGCGTCCGTCGGGCGTCCGCTGCTTGCACCGCGGGCACCACGGCACCCTGCGGCCCGCGTTCGCCCAGTAGCGCCCCCTTTTGACCTGACGCGACACCGTACCCCGGTCCAACCTGCAATGTGGCTGCTCCCGTGCACGACGACTGAACTCGCGGAAAGACACGAACTCCACGCCGTCGGCCCCGCAGTTCGGGCAGTGGGTGCGCGTCCAGAGCCTCGGTGGCCGGCTGGCTTCTCTCTTCGCGGCACGCCTGTCTTCGGGCCCCGCCGGTGGGGTCTGCGGTGGCGCCTTGGGGAGGCTTCCGGCTTCCTTCTGCGGCGAGCCCCCGCGCTTACCGGCACTCCGGTCTCCAGAACGCGCCGCGCGGCGGTTGCGGTTATAATCGAGGATGAGCGCCAGCCATCTACGACGTTCCTTGTACTCGGAGCGGCCGGTCCTTCTTCTCTCCCGTTGGATGCGGGAAGGCTGAAGGGGCTGCCTCAGGCAGGCTTCCAGGAGGGCCAGCTCCTTGTCGCTGAGATCCGGCGGTTCATCGGCGTCCAGAAGGCGCTGGATGAGAGGGTGATCGGACCAGTCCGACGGCATCTCCGGCTCCCGCGTCCGGTCCCGGGAAGAGGGACGTGCGGAGCAGGCGGCCGGGATACCCGCGCTTCCCGCTGCAGACGGTAGCCCCGCACGTGATATCGCCCATCATATCCGTCACGCCCCCGTGTCGGAAACGGACCCGGCCACTCCTTCTCCAGCTCTCCTTCGATGCGGCGGAACTAGTCCAGGGCCGACTCGAGGTTCTCGACGATCTCGGCGGCCGGGATGTCCGGCTCGGCTAACTTACCCGTTGTTACTGCGGCCCGCGGGTGCGAAGGACCCTCTCGAGAGCTGCCCGTGTGCGTTGCAGGATGTCCCTGAGTTGTTCCCGGGTCGTACAGAGGGGGGGCATGAGGTAGACATAGCTGTGGAGGCGGTTGTGGAAGATATGCAGACAAAGAAGGAGGTCTTTGCCCAGATGGATGTCCA
>CAYFVS010000114.1:0-4837 GCA_964346565.1 uncultured candidatus Brocadiaceae bacterium
GCGGGCGGGTGCTGGCGGTCATAGACGAGCTGGCCTTCATCGCCTGCGCGCGCACCTACCCCGGGCGGAACTTCGTGACCCGCGCCGTCCGGGACGCCGAGTTCACCGCCCCCGCCCACCTGGGCGACATGCTGGAGTTCCGCTTCGGCGTCGAATCAGCGGGCAGCACCTCGGTCACCGTGCGCGTCAAGATGGTCATCCGGGACGGCACGACGGGCCGCGAGGAGCAGTCCTTCGACGGCGCGGTCGTGATGGTCTGCGTGGACGACGCCGGAGAACCGGTGCCCGTCGAGGGCTGAAGGCCACTCAGAGCAGCGCCGTCAGGTAGTCGTAATCCTCCTGGAGCAACTGGCGGGTGGGCAGCTCGTCAGAGACGCTCGCGTAGCCGGAGCGGAAATCCTCCAGGTGCAGGAAACCGTCGTAGCCGATGTCCTTCAGCGCTCCGACGACCTCCTCCCAGTCCACCATGCCCTCTTCGAGAGTCATGTTGCGGGTGTCCCACCTGTCCTCCCCCCGGAACCAGCCGCAGTCCTTCACGTGCACGTGCTGCAGATAGCATCCGAGCATGTCCACGCCCATCCGCCAGCTCTCCATGCCCTCGTTGATCATGTTGCCCGGGTCGAAGATGACGCCGAACCACTCCGGGTCCAGCCCGTCCAGCAGGCGTCGAGCGGCCGATGCGCTGGGGATGATGCGGCCGTGGTGTATCTCCGCCCAGACCTTGACGCCCGTCCGGCGGGCCTCCGGCTCGAGAGCGGCGTAAGCCTCGCGCGCCCGCCCGAGCAGCTCCTCGCAGGGCTCGGAGCCGTCGTAGCCCGGCGCGTGCACCCGCACCCCTTGCGCCCCGGTCAGTTGGGCGGCGCGCATGGCCACGGCGACCTGATCCGGGTCGAAGCACCCGCACCGCGCGCCGATGGCCACCGTGGTCAGGCTGTTGGCCTCGGCCGCCTCGCGCGCGGCCGCGGTCGTCTGCTCCAGGTTGTCGCTGTCCAGGTGCCAGTTGCTCTGGCCGTCCCAGAGGGCGCTGGGGTAGTCGAGTGTCCATTCGATGCCCGTGAAGCCGATCTCCGCCACCAGTTCGGCGGCTTCGCGGATCTGGCAGTCCGGCGTCACCAGCGAGTACACGCCCAGTTGCATCCGGCACCTCCCGCCCGGCGTTGCGTTGCGGAGCCGGGATTATAGGAATCGGCCCTGCGCGTGTCAAAGCGGGCGGCGGCCCTGTAAACTGGCCGGATGCTCCGCTACACTCGCGGCGAGTGAGATTCCCCGGCAGACCCCCTCCAACCACACGGCAGTCATGGCGCCCAAGCAGACGGGACTGGACGGCGAGGTGCGCTATGTGAAGGGCGTCGGCCCGAAGCGGGCCGAGATGCTCGCCCGGCTCGGCATCGAGACGGTGCGTGACCTGCTGCTGCACCTGCCGCGCGACTATGAAGACCGCCGGCACCCCCGCTCCATCGCCGGCCTGCGCGTGGACGAGAACGCCGTCATCAGCGGCACCATCGCGGCGGTGGAGTTCCGGCGCAGACGCCGACCCAACCGGGGACGGCTCGAGGTGACGGTCGAGGACGAGACCGGTTGGATCCGCCTGGTCTGGTTCAATGCCTCGCCGAGGTGGCAGGGCTCCTTCCCCGAGGGGGAGCGGATTACCGCCTACGGCAAGGTCGGCTACTACGGCAGCCTTCAGATGGTGGCGCCGGACTACACCCTCGGCGCCGCCCCGGAGGAGTCCGACAAGTTCGGCGGTATCCTGCCCATCTATCCGCTGACCGAGGGCCTCTCGGACGGGGTAATGCGGCGCATCATTCGCTCGGCGCTCGAAGCGGCGGCCGACCGCGCGACGGAGGTCTTCCCCCGGCGATTCCTGGCCGAGCGCGACCTGCCGGACACCGCGCAGGCCCTTTGGGACGCCCACTTCCCGCAGACAATGCCGGCCAAAGAGACCGCGCGCCGGCGACTGGCCTACGGGGAGCTGTTCGTGTTCCAGACGGCGCTGGCCCTGCGCCGGCAGGCCATCCGCCGCAAGGACGGGGTGGCCTTCCGGATCGGCCCGAACGTGGACCGGCGCATCCGCCGGTTGTTCCCGTTCGAGTTCACGAAGGCGCAGAACCGGGTCATCGCCGAGGTCAGCGGCGACATGCGCGCCCCCCACCCCATGAACCGCCTGCTGCAGGGGGACGTGGGCTGCGGGAAGACGCTCGTGGCCGTCTATGCCATGCTGGCCGCCCTGGCCGAGAGCGGCAGGGGCCACCAGGTCGCGCTGATGGCGCCGACCGAGATACTGGCCGAGCAGCACTACCTGACGCTGGAGGCGCTGCTGGCGAAGGCGCGGCTGCGCACGGGCCTGATGACCAGCGCCCTGAGCCCCTCCGAGCGGGAGCAGATGCGCGGCGCCCTGGCCCGCGGGGAGCTGGACCTGGTGGTGGGCACCCATGCGCTGATCCAGCCCGAGGTCGAGTTCCGGAACCTGGCCCTGATGGTGGTGGACGAACAGCACCGGTTCGGCGTGCGGCAGCGGCTGGCACTGCGGCGGAAGGGACGCCCACCGGACGTGCTGATCATGACCGCCACGCCCATCCCCCGCACACTGGCCCTGGCCTATCTGGCGGACATGGACGTGAGCGTGATTGACCAGATGCCGCCGGGCCGGGAGCCGGTGGAGACGGCGCTCCTGCCGCCCGACCGGTGGGAGGAGGCGTTCGAGGCCGCCCGCGGGGAGCTGCAGGCAGGGCACGCCGTGTTCGCCGTGTACCCGCTGGTCGAGGAGAACAAGGAACTGGACCTGACCAGCGCCAAGGAAGGGTTCGCTGAGCTGAACGAGCGGGTATTCCCCGGATACCAGTGCTGTCTGCTGCACGGGCAGATGCCGCCACAGGAGAAACGCCGCGTGATGGAGGCGTTCCGCGACGGGCAGTGCCAGGTGATGGCCGCCACTACCGTGGTGGAGGTGGGCATTGACGTGCCGCAGGCCACGGTGATGATCATCCAGCACGCCGAGCGGCTGGGCCTGGCGCAGCTCCATCAACTCCGGGGGCGCATCGGTCGCGGCCACCGCCCCGGGCGGTGCTTTCTCCTGGCGGAGCCTTCCACCGAGGGGGCGAGGGGCCGGCTGGAGGTGCTGACCGAGACTGACGACGGTTTCCGCATCGCCGAGGAGGACCTGCGCCTGCGTGGCCCGGGGGAGCTGTTCGGGACGCGCCAGAGCGGGATGCCGGAGTTCCGGTGCTACGACTTCGGCGACCTGTCGGTGCTGGAGCAGGCCCGCAAGGACGCCTTCGCGCTGGTGGCCGACGACCCGACGGTCAGCCGCCCGGAGCACGCGGTGCTGCGACGGCAGGTTCTGGATCGCTACGGCAGGCGCTTCGTTCTGGCCGAGGTAGGCTAGCCTTACTCGGCCTCGGGGACGGGCGTCAGGGCGTTCCGGCGGAACTCCTCCGCCTGACGGAGCAACTGCTCGGTGTCCTGCTCGGAGTAAGGCTGATCGGCGCTGCGGCCGGGGACCAGCTCGAAGGCGGCCAGCTCGTGCACGTCGCTGAGCCGGAAGGGGTAGATGACCTCGAAGAAGAAGTCGAGCGGGAAGGTCTCATACCACGGCGCCGGGACCTGCACCACCCGCTGCTGCTCCCGCCATCGGACCTTGTCCTGCTCGTCGCGGATAGGCCCCACGCGGACGCGCCGCCAGCCGTAATGCGCGAACTCGTGCTCAACCGGCGTCAGCCCCACGTACTGCTCGTCCACCCACACGGGCGCCCCCGGCGGGTCCGAACGGATGAACATCATCCGCTCGACGCAGCCGGCGCCCGCCAGTAGAACGACCGCCAGCAACGCAACCCCGCCAAGTCGCGAAGCACTCATACGGGAACCGTCTCCTGCTGTCCGAGGTCGACTATCTCCGCGTCCATCGCGTCCAGGTCAACGAGGGCAGCCGTGCAGCGGCCGCTCAGCCAGCCGCCGCTCTCGCCGGGGTTGATCCTGAGCGGCGGTCCGGGCTTGATCTCCGGTTCATGCGAGTGGCCGCATATAACCAGGTCCGCCCCCGCGCACACCTCGTCGGTAAGCAGGCCCGCATCGTGGGTCAGGACGATCCGCCGCCCGCCGAGTTCGAACCTGTAGGGCGGTTCGTGCAGGTCCTCGCAGAGGGCACAGAGGCCGGTGACCTCCCCGTCGTTGTTGCCGATGACGGCAATCAGAGGCATCCCGGCCCCGAGCAGGACCTTCATCGCGAAGGGGGCGACGAAATCCCCCGCGTGCAGTATGGCCTCAGCCCCGCGCTCCTGCAGCAGGACGACGGCACGGCGCGCCTTGGGCAAGTTGTCGTGCGTATCAGCAAGGACGCCGACGAGCATTCCGGTCTGCCTCGCGAGTGTCAGGCTCCGTCTGGGGCGCGGACCGCGTGGACGCTTGCGCCGGCGACCAGGGCCACGGAGTGAGCGGTCCGGTCGGGTTCGAACCGGGTAACGTCCGCTTCCAGCTCAAAGTGCCACAGGGCGTCGAGTCCCCGACCGCTTCGCGCGTAGACCGTCAGAACGCTGCCGACGCAGTGGAACAGCACCGGCCTGCCGTCCTCCTGCAGGCGGATGCGTGCCGCGCCGGGCGGCGGGTTGAAGCGGCGGACCTCGCCCGTCGTAGGATACAGCAGCAAGCACTGACGGTCACGCGAGTACATGGCCACGCATTCGTCCAGGACCTCCACGTCGCGCAGGCCGGCCAGGGGGCGCCCGCCCCAGATCTCCTTGCCATCGGGGCTGAGAACGACGATCTGGCCCTTGTCCTCTCTGGAGATCTTCACCGGGACACTCTCCTGCGTACGCGCGGTGCCGCCGCGTCCGCGTCACCA
>CAYFVS010000115.1:0-5099 GCA_964346565.1 uncultured candidatus Brocadiaceae bacterium
GCTACCAGTACTACGTCGGTCACGAGTTCACCCCACGAGGTGACCTGATGGAGGCCCTGCGCGCCGCCTTCGAGATCTGCGACCAGGGCTGAGCCGCGGCTTGCCGGCAGCAGCAAGGGGTAGACGAGACTCCATACGGAGGGACAGGGCTTATGGGACCGGGAAGGAGCGTATGCCTGATCGCTTTGTGTCTGATGTCGCTGTCCGCCGGAGGCGCCAGCGGCGCGGAGGATTGGGTATCGGATGCCCGGGCGCTGTGCGAGTCTCACCTGCCCCGTCCCCGGCGCGCGATGCTGGTCTTCCCCCTGGCCGAGGCGGGCAGCGAGACGGGGAAGATCGGCTGGGGCCGGGGGCTGATAGCGGTGCAGGCGATGTGGAAGTCGAGCTTCGGCCCGCAGCGCTTGCTGGACACCTATGACTTCACGGTGGTGGACCGTTACTCCGACCAGCAGTTGCTCGGGCCCGGGCGCCGTGTGACAAAGAAGAAGATCGAGGCGGTTTGCGCGGTTCTGGACGCGTCGAACTACGCCACCGGCACGCTGGAGGTGACCGAGGAGGAGTTCCTGGCGAAGCTCACGCTACGGGGCGAGCACGGAGAGGAGAAGCGCGAGCACGGTGGCCCTCGCAACGAGCTGCACTTGTTGCCGTGTCGCATTGCGCGGGACGTGCTTGAGTACATGGAGGTCTCACTGACCCCTGATCAGCGCCAGTACGTCTCGGAGCCGCCGCTCAACTCGACGGAGTTGTTCGATGAGGTGGCGGCCGGCTTCCACGGCCTGGTGGGCGCCGGGACAGACCAGCTCGGCTTCTGGGATTGCGTCTGCGCGGCGTGCGAGACGGACTGGACCCGCTACCGGAGGTTCCGTGCTCTGGGCGGTGCCGGGAGCATGGAGATAGGCCGCGACGAATGGAGGGAGCTGTCCGCTGAGTCAGGCTGTCCTGCGCTCGGGCCGGCTTGCGCCGAGAGCGCCTACGAACTCGCAGACGGTCACTGCGTCAAGCCCGAGGAGGCCGGCGCCGTCATCTTGCGCGCCATTCAGGAGCATCCGTACGTACCGGAGGCCTATGGCTGGCTGGCGTTCGTGCTGGGGCGGGCCGGGGAGCCGCAACTGGCCGAGAAGGTGTTGGACAGGCTCGTAGCGGCCTACAATGGCAGTCACGTGGGGCTGCTGTATCGCGGCGTCTCCCTCGACGAATACGCCTGGGAGGCCCGAGGGGGCGGCTGGGCACACGAAGTGGAGCCCGAAGCCTGGCCAGTCTTCCACAGCCGGCTGCAGAAGGCCAGGGACGACCTGGAGCAGGCCCTGGAACTGGAACCGCTCTGCTGGCCGGCTCGGGGATCCCTGGTCTGGGTCGGACTGGGCAACGGGCTTGGCCGGGGCTACTGCGAGGAGAAATTCCGTCAGGCACTCGAAGCCTGCCCGACCGACCAAGGGGCCTACTCTACGATGATCTACCCTTTGCTGCCTCGTTGGGGCGGCAGCACAGCAGACTTGCTCGCCTTTGGGCGTCGCTGTGCGGACACTGAGCTTTACCTGGCCGGCATCCCCGCCCTGCTGGCCGAGGCGCACTGGTGGGTGGCCGACGGAAGGGCGGTCGGGCAGCATACCGGTCGCGCTAAGGAAAACGCCTACGAGCGTTACTTCGCGCAGGACTGGGTCTGGGAGGAGGTCAGTCCGGTTCTGGAAGAGACAGTGCGCCGGGACCCGTGGAACTGCGAGGCCCTTTGCCGCTACCTGAGTTTGGCCCACTGGCACGGCGACACGGCGGTCACTTCGCGGCTGTGGCAGTTGACTCGGCGGGAGATGGCTGGCCGGCCGTGGGTGGTGCGTGACATCTGCGAAGTGGACCCTGACCGGTACGAGGAGATCGGTGCTCTGGTGGAAGGCGGCTGGCCGGAGCTGCACGCCGCGGCCCGCTACGGCGATGCGGCCAAGGTGCGCAAGCTGCTGGAGGCAGGTGCCGAGCCCGGAAGCCTGCTGCCGGGCGGTTGGACGCCTCTGCACCTCGCCGTACGCGGCGGGCACATTGACATCGTGCAGGAGCTTCTGGCGGCCGGAGCGGATGCTGACCCGCACACCAACACGGGCTTGACGCCCTTCTACTTCGCCGTCCGCTACAAGCGGGATCGCATCCGCGACCTTCTGGCGGAGCACGGCGTCGATGCAGACGTGTGCGGGTGGGACGATCGGTCTCTGCTGTGCTGCGCTGTCTTCGAGCGGGACGCTGCGCTCTGCTGGCTTCTGCTGAAGGTGGGTGCTGACCCCGATCTACGCAGCAACCAGGGCTACACACCCCTGTACGACGCAGCGTACGCGGGGTGGACTGAAGGGGTCCGGCTGCTGCTGGAGAACGGAGCGGACCCGGACAAGCCGACCGCCAAAGGCTACACGCCGCTCTACCAGGCCACCGCCAACGGCCATGCGGCCGTCGTCGAAGCGCTGCTGGAAGCTGACGCTGGAGTTGGCCGTGGCTGCCCTCGCGGCTACACGGCACTGCATAAGGCCGCACGCGAGGGGCATAGCCACATTGTGCAGATGCTCCTCGAGCATGGCGCCGAGGTGAACCGCACGGATAACGAGGATCAGTGGACTCCGCTGCATCAGCCCGCGCGTACGGGTCACGAACAGTGCGCCGAAATGCTACTGGATGCCGGTGCGGACGTGAATGCGAAGACCGGCAACGGCTGGACGCCATTGCTGCTGGCCGCTGAGTTCGGCCACCGGGGAGTCGCCGAGCTGCTGATCTCGCGCGGGGCAGATATGGCCAGCAAGACGCAGAACAGCGCCACGCCTCTGCACTGTGCAGCAGGGAGGGGCCACCTCGAGACCGTTGACGCGCTCCTCGAAGCAGGTGCGGACCCGAACGAGCGGGAGGGCTGCAAGTGGGGCAACCCGCTGCAGGCGGCCGTCTTCTCCGGCAACGCGCAAGTCGTCGCCCACCTGGCCGAGGCGGGCGCTGAGGCCGATCGTGCCGACGCTTGGGGCCGTACGCCCCTGCACTTAGCCGCGGAGCGAGGCCACGCGGAGATCGTCAAGCTGTTGCTGGGCTTGGGTGTCAGCACTGGTTCTACGGCAGATGCGGGCCTCACGTCGCTGCACATGGCGGCCGCGCGCGGCCGGGTCGGTTGCGTCACACTGCTGCTCGAGGCAGGCGCAGACGTCGAGCTCGCGGACGACCGGGGGGATACGGCACTCCACTTCGCCGCCCGGGGAGGCCACCCGGAATGCGCCAGGGTGCTGCTGGAACACGGCGTGCCGCTGAACCCGCGCAACCAGTCCGGCCGCACGCCGCTGGGCGAGGCCCTCGAGAACGGCCACCAAGCCGTCGCCGAACTGCTGCGCCGGCACGGAGCCGAGCAATGATGCCGACCCGCGCACCGACCGGGAGGCTGCCGTGAGTAGGCTGTCCCGCAAGCAGCTCGTCTATGTGGCCGACACGCTGGCGACCATGCTGGACGCCGGCGTGCCGCTGGTGCGCTCGCTGGAGGTGGTCGCCTCGCAAGCGCGGGGCCGGGTCAGCTCTGCCGCCCGCCGCATCCGCGCGTCCGTGGAGGCTGGCGACACGCTGGCGGAGGCGATGGCGCGCACCGGTGCCTTCCCCGACCTGTTCCTGAGGCTGGTGGAGGTTGGAGAGGCCAGCGGCACGCTGGATCGGACCCTTGCGGAGGTCGCCCGCCTGTACGAGTTCCAGGGCGAGCTGGTGCGAGGGTTCCTCGCCCGCATCGCCCTGCCGGTGATGGAATACGTGGCGGCCATCGGCATCGTCGCGCTGGTCTTCTACGTACTGGGCAGGCTGGGCATACCGGCCGGGCAGCCCAGGACTGTGCTGGCGCTGGGTTACGGCGTGCCGCTGGGGGCCATCGTCGCCTACGTGGTGGCGGCCCGGCTGCTGGGGGGCACCCGACCCATGCACGAGGTCCTGCTGCGCATTCCCGTGCTGGGGGGGGTGTTCCGCAACATCGCCCTGGCGCGGTTCAGCCTGGTGATGGAGCTGGCCTCCGAGGCGGGCATCCGGGTCACCGAGGGGCTGGGGTGCGCCCTGCGGGCGACGGGCAATGCTGCATTCGCCGCCAGGACGGACCGAGCTGTGACCACAGTCGAGCAGGGCGAGGACCTGACCGCCGCCCTGGAACGGGCGGGCCTGTTCCCGTGGGAGTACCTGGAGATCGTCGGCATCGCCGAGGAGTCGGGCACGCTGGCGGAGCGGTTCGACTGGCTGGCGCAGGAGTACGCGGACCGGGCCCGGGCGGCGTTGCGGGCGCTGGTGGCCGTGCTGGCGCGCCTTATATGGCTTGGGGTGGCGGTGGTGATCATCATCAACATCTTCCGGCTGTTCCGCCTCTACAGCGACCAGCTGAGCCGCATCGTGCGGTAGGGCGAGACCTCCGGGGCGCGCATGAGGCCATGAGGAAAGAGCAGGGCGGACCGCCCCCTTCGGCCCGCCCATGTCGCACCGCCGGCCGTTGCGACCAGCGGGCGACTACCGCTGTGTCAACCCGGGCGTTCCCCAACCCGGGCAACAGAGCCCTTACGGGAGGACAGCGGCTACACTCACATGCATTCTCTCACGGCCGCCATGGCGGCCGCGTAGTCCGGTTCGTCGGTCACTTCGGGCACGATCTGCTTGTGACGGATGACTCCGTCGCCGTCCACCACCAGAACCGCCCGTGCCAGCAAGCGCAGCTCCTTCATCAGCAGCCCGTAGCAGGTGCCGAAGGACGCGTCCCGGTGGTCGCTGAGCATTATCACCTGCTCCTGTACCCCGGCCGCTCCGCACCAGCGATCCAGGGCGAACGGCAGGTCCATGCTGATGGTGACGATCCGGAGCTTCTCGTCCAATTCGGCTGCCTCCTTGTTGAAGTGCCGCGTCTGCTTGTCGCAGACCTGCGTGTCCACTGACACTATGGAGGAGAGCACGCACGGGCACCTGTTCAGGCTGTAGAGAGAAACCGGCGACATGTCTCGATCCACCGCGATGAAATCGGGTGCTCTCTCACCGACGACGACGGCATTGCCGACTAAAGTGTGCTTCTCGCCCTGCAACGTTACGCTTCTGCGTGTCGCCTTGGGGGCCATGGCGATCACCTTTCCGTGCTG
>CAYFVS010000116.1:0-1784 GCA_964346565.1 uncultured candidatus Brocadiaceae bacterium
GACGATGGGCGGGTGGCGGTAGGAGATTGCGCGTGCGTTGCCGGTGGGTTCCTCGTCCATCTTGGCGGCCGTCTCCCGGTTGTGAAGCCGCCCGACCAGGACGCCCTCCTGGATGAGCGGGCTGCGGCCGCCGGATACGCCCTCGCTGTCGTAGGCGATGAATCCCGCCTCGCCGGTGAGGGAGCCGTCGTCGGTGATGTTCAGGATGTCCGGCCCGAAGCGGCGGCCGATCTGCATGATCTCTCGCAGGCGGGGGTTCTCGTAGAGGAAATCAGACTCGCTCAGGTGCCCGAACGCCTCGTGCACGAACAGCCCGCACAGCTTGGGGTCTATGATGACGGTGTAGGTGCCCGCCTCGACCGGCGTGGCGTCCAGTGACTCGACGGCCCGGCGGACCACGTCCTCGCAGTCCTTCTCCATGTCCGCGACCTGGTTGAAGCCCCGCAGGTCGCCCCTGGACTCCAGCGCCCGCTGCACGTTGGCTCCGTCCACGGCGATGGCCATCAGCAGCGCACCGCAGAAGTTGTAATCCTGCTCGACGTAGCTGCCCTCGCTGCTGGCGAACCACAGGTGGGTGCGCCGGTCGCGGTAGACGACGTTGCTGGTCTGCACGCGCTGGTGGGCCAGGATTGCGTCGTTGTAGCGAGCGCAGAGGGCCTGCTTGTCCTCGAGGGGCACCTCCGCCGGGTCGGTGTCAACGGGGGTGTGATGGGTGGCCTCGACGGGCTCTGCGGGGGCCAGCTCGAACCTCTCGCCGCCGACCAGCTCCGCCTGCCTCAGTGCCGTGCGGGCGTAGCCCTCGGCGCGGTCCAGGTCGTTGAACGTCGCGAAGCCCCATCCGCCGTCCTTCAGCACGCGCACGCAGCCGCCCCGCTCGGTCCGCTCGCCGATGTCCTCCAGCTCCCGCCCAGCATAGTGGACGTTGGTGGTCATGCCCTCCTGGAAGCGGACCTCCACGTAGTCGGCGGGCAGGCTCTGGCACAGTTTGAGCAGCTTCTCTTTCATGCTGGCGTTGTCCGACGCTCGAGGCAGGTCAGCGGCGCACGAAGGAGCTATTGTTGACGAACGCCGCGCTCCCGGCAAGTGTCACCTGCGGAAAAACGCTGTCTGGCTGAGGGCGACGTGAGGGGACGGGCCTTCCGAGAAGCCCGCCGAGCGCAGGGCAGCCTTCGTCTCCCGGAACGCCTGCCGGCCGACGTGCCAGGCCGGCTCGACAACCAGGAAGCCACCCCCGTCCCGGAGGGCGGCGCGGATGCGCGCCGCTGCCAGGAGCGGCTCGTCCGTCTCGTGCATTGATCAGAAGGCCACGGCGAAGTCGTGTTCAGGCGACAGCTCCAACTGCTCCGCGGCGCAGAGGACCGGCCGGATGCGTCCGGCCAGCCCGGCCCGCTCGGCATGCTGAGTCAGCTTGGCCAGGAGCCTGGGCACGATGTCGGTGGCGGTGACTCGGCCCTCTGCGCCGACCAGCTCTGCCGGGGGCAGCGTACAGAAGCCCAGCCCGCAGCCGATCTCCAGCACCCGCTGTCCCGGCCGTACGTAAGGGGCGAACAGCTCCTCCGGACGGTGGACGAGGCGGCGCAGGCAGTTCTCGAACGTGTAGTGCGACCACCAGGGGTAGGGATGCCTGGGCATGTTGCCCCCTTGCCGCGGCTATCCCCGGTCAGTCAGACTGCTGCGTATTGCTCGACAAGCTCCCGCGCAATCTGCGTCCAGATGGTGAAGCGCTCGGGGTGGTGTTCGCAGGTGTGGGTGTCCTTGAGGATCATCTCCAGGACGCAGCCGTT
>CAYFVS010000117.1:0-2196 GCA_964346565.1 uncultured candidatus Brocadiaceae bacterium
CTCCGGCGGGCGCTGCTGACCGAAAGGCGACGAGACCTCGATGAATAAGGAGGGCGCGATGCACAGAGCGCTGTTTCTCGTACCTTTGCTCGCCCTCGCCGTCCTGGCCGTCGCCTGCGGCGACGACGCTGCCCCCGAGCCCACTCCCACGCCTTCGCCCGCCGCAAGCCCTGAGGCCACCGCGTCCCCCGTGCAGACCCCGACCCCGCTGCCGGCCGAGACCCCGACAGTCCAGCCTGAGACTCCGCCCGCTGCCAGCCCCTCGCCGGCGCCCGTGGCCTGCGCCGCCGCCTCCACCAGCGAGTTTCAAGACGCGCAGGCCACGTCCGACTTCGCCATCTACTGCCCCACGTCCCTGCCGCAGGGCCTCTCGCTGGCGGAGCTTCGCTTCACCGCGCCGGACGCGACTCCCGAGATGGACGCGCCGTCTCCCGGCGAGCTCAACGCCGCCTTCGTCAGCGCCGACATCGAGACGCAGGTGGTGCTGTACCAGGGTCACCTGGGCGCTTCCTTCGTCGCCTCCATCGTCAAGCTCGCCGAAGACGAGGGCGTGTCGCCGGAAACCGTGGCCTACGGCGATCTCCAAGGCACCCTCTACGCGCCCCTGACCACGATCACCAACGTGTCGCTCGGGACTTTCGTGATCGTCCAGCTTCCCGATGGCATCACCCACGTCCTCCACACCGCCGAGGTGGACGTCGCCACCGTGCGCCAGATAGCCGCGCAGATGCAGTCCCTCTCCCCCTAGCGCCCCCCGTATCCGCCCCAGGCTCGCCAGCGTTGTACTCGTGCCATGTGCAAGGGCATGGTCATATTGGCGGGCCTCCTCCTGACGGCGCTACCGCTCGCCGCCTGCGGCGATGGGGGCGTCGTTCAGCCAACGCCGACCCCCTCCCCAGAGGTGACCGAAGCGTCGCCCGTACCCACCCCTACCGTGGCCCAAACGCCTGTCGAACTGCCCCTGCCGGTGCTCCTCCCAGAGGGGGACCGTATCACGCAGGACGGTGGCTACTTGGTGGACGTTCGTGCGGGCGGGCTGTGGCGCCTCCCTGGCTGGGAAGGAATCTGGTCGCCCGATGGCGGCACCTTGCTCGCCACGGATTGCTGCATGGGCCAGGGCGGCCTGGATCTGATCACCGTGCCCACGGGACCGGCGGTGCGAATCTTCGACGGCGATGTCGCCGCTGCTGCCTGGTCCCCGGGCGGGAACCGGATTGCCTTCTCCCCCGACGCTGCCGGAACCAAAGGCCTGCACATCATAGACAGGGACGGAAGCGGCCTGAGACAACTGGCGGACAACGCCCGGCCGTGGGTCATCACATGGTCACCCTCGGGCGACCACATCGCCTTTAGGGCGGGCGAGAGCGCCACCTACCTGGTGCCGGTCGCAGGCGGCGAGGCTGAACTCATCGGCCGCTTCTGGGACTTGGCGTGGTCGCCGGTGGGCGACAGCCTGGCTCTGGCGGGCGACGATGGCCTTTATCTGTACGATGCGGATACTGGTGACCGCCGACAACTGGCACCGGGACCCGCCGGCGGCCGTCTCGTCTGGTCTCCCGACGGCTCCGCTATCCTTTTCCCCTATGGGGAGCCCGTGCCGTACACTCACGGAGCCTACGCTGGCGACCCTTCGGTAGGCGCCCTACGTCTCCACCTGGTCAATGTGGACGACCCAGGGAGACCGGCTCCTTTGGCACTAGGGCGCAACGTTAGCTGGTCGCCCGACGGCGTCCGGATAGCCTACCTCAGCGAAGGCTGCGTCACCGAGGACTGGAACATCTACACAACGCTCCCCGGCGGCCTCTCCGCAAATCCACTCACGAGCACGCCCGCGACAGCGAAGGAAGGGCCGGTCTGGTTGCCCACGGGGTCTGTGATTGCCTTCTCCACGTTCGACAAGCTGCTGACCGTGGACGCCAACTCAGGCGAGGTACGCACCATCGCCGTCTCCGACGCTTACCCCCGCTCCGGCCTGCACCTCCACGGAGGCGGATGGGGTGGCTCGCCCTGGTCGCCCCATGGCCGCTACCTCCTCTTCCACGTCGGCGGCAGCCATGGTATCTGCGACTAGACGTCCCCTACTCCGTAAGCCGCCGGTACAGCGTGGTGATCCGCGAGGGCAGCGACTCGATGTCCGGCACCACGGCGTAGGCCATGTCCTGGCACATCTGCTTCAGGTAGTCGTGCCCGTAGCGG
>CAYFVS010000118.1:0-6009 GCA_964346565.1 uncultured candidatus Brocadiaceae bacterium
CCCATGGGGATGCCGTGGTCCACCAGGCGACCGCAGGCGGCCACCGCCTCGGGGGTGAGTTCCTTGGGATGCTCGAAGTGGGTGTTGATCCAGAACGGCTGATGGCGGGCGAGCCGCTCGCACAGCTCGTCGGTGATGCGCATGGGGAGGGTGCAGGGCGCGCGGCTGCCGATGCGCACCAGCTCCACGTGGGGTATCTCGTGGACCTTCGCGACGATCTCCTCTATCTGCTCGTCCGGCATCAGCAGTGGGTCGCCGCCGGTCAGCAGCACGTCGCGGATGCCGTCGGTGCGGCGGATGTATTCGAGTCCCTCCTCGAGGTTCTCGCGCCCGATGGGGCAGCCCTGGGTGTCCACCATCCGCTTGCGCAGGCAGAAGCGGCAGAACGTGGCGCACAGCGAGCTGACGCAGAACGCCACGCGGTCCGGGTAGACGTGGATGAGGTTCTCCACCGGGGAGTGGTCTTCCTCCCGCAATGGGTCCCAGACGCCCAGCTCGTCGTGCAGTTCCTCGATGCGTGGCACTACCTGCCGCCGGATGGGGCAGTCGGGGTCGTCGGGCTCCATCAGCGACGCGTAGTAGGGACTGATCCCCCAGTTGAACGTCCCTTCGATGCGCTCGATGCCCCGGCGTTCCTCGGGCGTGGGCTCGATGTATTGCTCCAGCTGCTCAGCGGTCCGTATGCTGTTGCGCAGCTCTTCCTGCCAGTCGTTCATGGATTGCCTTCTCCTCGGCTCTGCTTCGTTCAAGGGCCAGGGCCATGATGCGCCCTATGAGCTCCTCGTGTGCGTATCCAGCCGCCTCGGCCAGCACGGGCAGCACGCCGTAGAACGGGCTGAGGCCGGGCAAGGGGTTGATCTCCAGGAACCAGAGGCCGCCTTCCTCGTCGAGCAGGAAGTCCGCCCGGGCGAAGTCCCGGGCGCCGATGGCGCGGAAGACGTCCACCGCCCACCGCCCCGCCCTCTCGGCCACGCCGTCCGGCAGGCAACAGGGGCAGACCACCTCGCGCTCGTGCAGCCGCTTGGCCATCTCGCCGTACATGCCGCCCGGCGTGACCACGCGCGCCGGCGGCAGCACCTCCAGCTCCTCGTTGCCCAGCAGGCCGATGGTCAGGTCCTGTCCTTCGACGTATGCCTCCACCAGGCACGGCTGTTCGTAGCGCGCCAGCGCGCGCTGAACAGCGCACGGCAGGGCGTGCGGCCCATGCACGATGCTCTCCGGGCCGATGCCCACGCTGGAGCCGCCGAAGTTCGGCTTCAGCAGCACCGGATAGGGCAACTCCTCTGCCCGTCGGGCGGCCTCACCGGCCGAGTATGCCAGCACGAAGGGCGGCGTGCGCACTCCCAGGTCCGCCGCCAGCCGCTTGGTGAGCGCCTTGTTCAGCGAGATGCCAAGCGCCACGCCGTCCGAGCCCGTGTGGGGAATGCCCAGCAGTTCCAGCACCGCGGGGACGATAGACTCCCGCGAAGGTCCCTCCCGGCCCTCGGCGATATTCAGTGCGAGGTCCGGGCTCTCTGCGCGCAGCCGGTCCACCAGCTCCCCGTCGAATGGCACGCCCACGGCCTCCTCGCAGTGGGCCTCGACGGCGGCCAGCAGCGCCCGGATGGTCTCCGGCGACTCGTATTCCGCCTCCACCCAGGAACCTTCTCCCCCGGGGGTCGGCTCGTCGTATATCAACGCGGTTCTCATTCGGTCTCCATCAGCCGCCGGAACGACTCGATGTGGCCGCTCAGGTTGTCCTCGTTCACGTAGTAGAACGCCGAGCATCCTTCCTTCTCGAAGTCCACCAGGCCCGCCTGCCTGAGCACGTTCAAGTGGTGGGACAGGCATGGCTGGCTGATGCCCAGTTCGTCGGCCAGTTCGCAGACGCCCAGACAGCCCCCTGTGCAATGGGTGGGCAGCATCCGCAGGAGTCGCAGGCGCAAGGGGTCCGAAAGGGCCTTGAACACCGTCGCGCATTGATCGAGTTCGGGCATGGTCTGGTGCTCCGCTGCCACGCGTTGCTCCTTAGCCGTGCAGACGCGCGCTCCGTCTCGCCCCCGGCACCTGCACTGGAGCCCCGCCCAATGGGCCGCATGGTTCATCGAAGTATTCTTATCTTTAGATATTGTAAGGGCCCGGGCCCGATCCGTCAAACGCGCGCACGGAGCACCCCCCTTCTGCCCCCGGCGTTGCGCTTCCGCCGTCAGACTCATACCATTGCCGCCGTTCAGCACCCGACTACGCGGGGAGCGGAGGAGATGGGCAGCAACTGGCAGGCGGACGTAGTCGTGGTCGGCGGCGGAATGGCGGGCATCGGCGCGGCCATCGCCGCGGCAAGGCAAGGCGCGGACACCATGCTGATAGAGCGCGCCGGCTGGCTGGGCGGCATCGGCATCACCGGCGCCACGGGGCTGCACACGTTCTACAACGTGTACCTGGGCGCCGAGAGTGCGCCGCAGCTCAAGCTGGTCGGCGGCATCCCCCAGGAGCTGGTTGACCGCACCATCGAGGCGGACGGCGCCGTCGGCCACGTCGAGATGGAGCGGGGCGGAGACTTCGTCAGCCGCCTGACCAACATAGCGCCTGAGGCGTATAAGGCCGTCGCTGCCCGCGCCTGCCGAGAAGCCGGGGTGAAGCTGCTGCTGCACACGACCTGCGCCGACGTGGCGGCCTCGAACGGCGAACTGAGCGCCGTCAAGGTCTGGAGTAAGGCGGGCAGCGGCACCGTGCGCGGAAAGGCGTTCGTTGATTGCACCGGAGACGGTGACGTAGCCGCCGCCGCGGGCGCGGACTGCATCCACTACAAGCCCGGCGACGAGGGCGCCTACGCGGCGGGGTTCACCTTCCGGCTCTGCAACGTGGACCTGCACGCCCTGGAGGCGCACCTGGAGCGGATGGGCCTCATCTATCAGCTCGCCCACGCGGTCAAGCCCGGCATGACGGAGCCGGATCCTATCCGCTTCGCCATAGACATGAAGCCGTTCCGCGAGCGGGGCCAGGACGACGCGCCGCACTACTTCATCGCCACCTCGATGCGCCCGCGCGAGCTGACATTCTGCAACTGCGTCAATGACGGCCCGCGCGACTGGCTCCGGCCGGAGGCGCTGACCGAGGCGGAGGTCGGCCTGCGGAGCAGGATCTTCGAGGTGGCGGGCTTTTTCCGCCGCACCTTCGAGGGCTGCGCCGACTCCTACCCGGCCGGAGCCGCGCCGGCCGTCGGCCCCCGGCGGGCGCGCGGCGTGCGCTGCGACTACGAGCTGACGCAGGAGGACGTGGTCGGCGGCGCGCGGTTCGAGGACCAGGTCGGCCTGTTCGGCTTCATTGACAACGCGCAGTTCTCGGTGCAGGACGCCGGCGCCTACGGCATCCCCTATCGCGCTCTGCGGCCGCGGGGCCTGGACAACCTGCTGATCGCCGGGCGCATGATGACCGTCGAACTGGCAGCGCACAACAGCACGCGCAACACCACCTGCTGCATGGTCTGCGGCCAGGCCGCCGGAACGGCCGCCGCACTCGCTGCCGGGCGCGGCTGCACAACCCGTGAGGTGGACGCTGACCAGCTCCGCGACGCACTAACGGACGCCGGCGCCCTTCTTCGGCCCCAACCGGAGTAGGAAGCGGCGCCGCAGCCAAACGGGCACGCGTCCAGCGGCGGACCTTCCCAGGCCGCCCCTTCTTGCTGGGCTCTTCGGGTTCAGGAAAGCCAGGAAACGCCCTTGACACCGCGCTGTTACAGAGATACAATGCTACGTAGAACTGGTGTTACGTAGCTCTTTCCCAAGCTCTGGAGAGGTGATATGGGCGAGGCGCCGAGTATCGGACCGCTGACGGATGCGCTGTGGCAGGGCAAGGAGGACGGCCCGCCGGCCGTCTGCCGGGAATGGCACCGGAAGGTAAAGCAGCCGGGCGACTACATGCTGCTGTGGGGAGGGGCCACGCGTCGGCCAGACGACGTGCTGAGCTGGCTCTGGATGCACACCGCCCTCAGCGACGAAGAGGACGAGGAGGACAAGGTCCGCACCACCCCCGGCACGAGCGTGGAGCGCATGCTCAGCCCCCTGGCGCACGAAGGCCGGATCCGCATCATGCAGGCCCTGCTGGACGGGCCACTGTCGGCGGGGGCACTGTCGGAGGCGACGGGCTTCCGCGGCGGTGGACTCTACCACCACCTGCGCGAGTTGCGCTACGCCGCCTACGTCCGCGACGTGGAGGACGGATACGCGCTGACCCCGCTGGGCCACCAGCTCCTGCTGACGGTCACCTGCATCGCGCGCAAGGTGATCGTGGACCAGGGCGAGCGCGGCCTTGCCGTGGCGGCGGATTGGGGAACGGGGCAGTGACCCGAATGGCCGCGGACGCTCCAGCCGGGCCAGCAGGGGTTCCCTCCCTTTGACGCCTCGCGGCCCGACAGGTAGCCTGCACCCCCGGGAACACACGGAGGAGTGCGCGATGACACAGACGGTCACGCGGCCGCAGCAGGCGGACATACCGGTTCTGCACGAGATGGACGTTATCGTGGTGGGGGCGGGCCCCGGCGGAATAGGCGCCGCCGTGGCCGCCGCCCGGCAGGGAGCCAGTACCCTCCTGTGCGAGCAGTACGGGTTCCCGGGCGGCATGGCGACCGCCGGCCTGGTCAACCCCTTCATGCCGAACGGCCTGGACGGGCGCTACTTCGACAGCGGCATCTTCATGGACTGGTGCGAGCTGACGGACCAGATGGGCGGACTGGCAAAGGACGGGCGCACCTTCTGCCACGAGACGGCCAAGCTGGCCGCCGAGCGGCTCTGTCTGGACGCCGGCGTCGAGCTGCTCTATCACGTCCGGCTCGACCGGCCGCTGATGGACAGACGGCGCATCGGGTGCGTGCTCATGCTGGGCAAGAGCGGCCTGACCGCCCACCGGGCGCAGGTTTACGTGGACTGCACCGGCGACGCCGACCTGGCCGCCCGCGCGGGCTGCCGCTTCGAGTTCGGCCGGCCCGAGGACGGCCTCGCCCAGGCCATGACCACCTGCTTCGACCTGGCAGGGGTCGAGGTCCAGCGCATGCCCGACCGGAGCGCCATCAATAACCTCTACGACAGGGCCCGGGAAGAGGGCCGCCTGGAGTGCCCGCGGGAGAATGTGCTCTGGTTCCACAGCGTCGAACCGGACCGGATACACTTCAACACCACGCGCATTGTCCGGCACGACGCCACCGATACGATATCGCTCTCGGCCGCCGAGATCGAAGGGCGCCGGCAGGTGATGGACTACCTGCGTTTTCTGCGCCGGGACGTCGCCGGGTTCGAGAACGCGCGGCTGCACGCCATAGCCGTCAACGTCGGCGTGCGGGAGTCGCGTCACGTGCGGGGCCACGCCCGCCTGAGGCGCGAGGACTTCGAGAGCGCCGTCAAGTTCCCCGACGGCATCTGCCGGGTGAACTACCCGATAGACGTGCATAGTCCCACCGGCGCCGGAGGCGAGATGACCCACATGCCGGAAGGGGAGTGGTACGAGATCCCCTACGGCTGCCTGGTGCCGGCTGACTGCGACAACCTGCTGGTCGGCGGGCGGCCCATCAGCGTGGACCATGCCGTGCACAGCTCCATGCGCGTGATGGCGCCGGCGTGCACCGTAGGACAGGCAGCCGGCACGGCCGCCGCCATGGCCGTGGAAGGCGGCGTCTCCCCGGCGGAGCTTGACGGGCGAGGGGTGCGCCGGAGCCTGATCGAGCAGGGCGTCTGGCTGGAGGCGTGAGGACGGCCTCCCAGCGGCCCCGCTCTACGTAACTCACCCCGTACGGCACGCTTGGGATGCTGTGCCTTGACAGATTGGTGTCTCCGCCGTACATTGCACGCCGCTTCATCTCAGGGGCGTACCGTCCCGTGCCACCCAGGCCCCCGCGCAACGGGCCGCATTGCCGGAGACGCCGGTGACCCCCGAGCAGACCAGCCCGCCCGCAGGCGAACCCCCGGAGGCCGACGGTGAAGCAGGCGCCGGGCACGGGGCGGTGCGGGGCGCCCTCATTGTGCTGTTCTTCCTGTCGGG
>CAYFVS010000119.1:0-8420 GCA_964346565.1 uncultured candidatus Brocadiaceae bacterium
CCTCATCCCCGGTACGAAGCCCCCGAGCCGTTCTTCAGCATGTACGACCGGGAGGCCATCACGCCCTGGCCTTATGAGCTGCCGGAGAACGCGCCGCTTCCGCTGCACGCTATGCGCCGGATACGGACCGGCCCCGACGTGCCCGAGCGTGCATTCCGCGAGCTGCAGGCCATCTACTACGCGATGGTCACCAAGGTGGACCAGGTGCTGGGCCGCGTGCTGGACGCCGTCGGGCGGGAGGGCCTGTGGGAGGACTCGATAGTGCTGTTCTGGGTGGACCACGGCGACTTCGCCGGGCAGTACGGCCTGCCGGAGAAGTGGGACACGTGCATGGCGGATTGCCTGCTGCACGTGCCGTTCCTGCTGTGGGACCCGGACCTGCCCGAGGGGGCAACGGTGGAGAGCCTGAGCGATCACACCGACATTGCGCCGACAATCCTGGACCTGCTGGGGCTCGAGCCCGACTGGGGCGTGCACGGTCGGAGCCTGCTGCCGGCCGTCGAGGGCCGCCCGGTCCGCGACGCCGTCTTCGCCGACGGAGGCCATGAGGAGGAGATGTGGGGCCGGTTCGAGTTCAGCGAGGGCGGCAACGGCAAGCAGAGAACCTACCTCGAATGTCCCGAGGCCATGGCCCGCACCAAGATGGTCCGCACCGCCCGGCACAAGCTGGTGATGCGCCTGGTGGGTGGCAACGAGTTCTACGACATGCGCCAGGACCCATACGAGCTGCGCAACCGCTGGGGGGAGCCGGACGTCGAGAAGGACATCGGCAGGCTGCAAGAGCGGATGATCGAATGGTGCCTGCGCACCGACACCGACCGGCCCCACCAGGACGAAGTCCGTGCGTGAAGCGCAGGTCGGGCAGGTTGCCGCCTGGGCACCTGCGCAGTATCATGGGTGGAGCAGCTCCGTGCGCCGGAGCGCACGCCGTCCGTGGAAAGCCCTCAACAGCCCGAAAGGACCGCAGCGCGCCCCCGGGCGCCCGCCGGCAGAGCAACTTGGCCACGCCCAGAATCCTCATCGTCGAAGACGACCCCACCATGCGCCGGGTCCTGAGCGACAACTTCCAGTACGAGGACTATGAGGTGCTGACGGCCGAGGACGGCGCCTCCGGCCTGGAAGCCGCCCGGACGGAGGAGCCCGACCTGATTGTGCTGGACATCATGCTGCCGGAGATCAACGGCTACGAGGTCTGCCGCCGCCTGCGGGAGGAGGGGGTGGACACGCCGGTGGTCATGCTCACGGCGATGGGCGAGGAGGAGGACCTGATACTGGGCCTGGACGTTGGCGCCGACGACTACATCACCAAGCCGTTCAGCGTGCGCGAGCTGCTGGCCCGGGTCCGCGTCCTGCTGCGACGTCAGCAGGCGGCCGACCGGCGCGTGCGGGACTACGAGCAGCGGCTCAAGGAGTTCATGGCGCAAGTGGCCGACCGGGAGCGGGAACTGGAGAAGGCTCGCGAGTTCCAGGAGAGCCTGATGGGCCGACCCGGACGCCGCGGGGCCGTCTCAGTGGGCGCGGCGCACCGGTTCTGCGACAGGATGGGCGGGGACTTCTACGACGTGCTCGACGCCGGCGACGGGGCGGTCGGACTGCTGCTGGCCGACGTGAGCGGACACGGCGTCAACGCCGCCCTGGTGACCGGCATGTTGAAGGTGCAGATGGCCGACAGCGTCCACGCCGGCGCGCCGGTGCCCTTCCTGCAGGATATCAACGCCGCCCTCGTGCCGCTGCTGAACGAGAAGGGACTGTTCCTGACGCTGGCCTACGCCGTGCTCGACCCGGTGCAGGGGCGGCTGGAGTATGCCAGCGCGGGCCATAGCCCGCTTGTGGTGCTGGACCCGGACGGAGACAGCCGCGAACTGGGCAGCACCGGCCCGCCCATCGGCATGTTGGATACGCTGCCCGTCGAGGCCGGAGCCGACTCCCTGGAGCCGGGCGGTTCAGTCTGGCTATACACCGACGGCCTGTACGAACCCGTGGCCATCGGCCGGCCCGGCGCGGGGCGGGGCTGGCTGGCGGACCTGATCCGCGACGCCTGCCGGGACGACATGAACGAATGGGTGCGGGAGGTGTTCCGTCGGTGCCGCGAGATGGCGGCCGACTCGGCGCTGGACGACGACATGGCGCTTCTTGCCGCCGCGCTCGAAAGCGATTGAGGTCCCACAACACCCGGGCAGGGGCACTGCCAGGAGGGCCAAGATGAGCCCCATACGCATCGGGGTGTTCTCATTAGCCATCATCCTGTCAGCAGCACGCTGTGGTCTGGCAGCCGAGGAGGGTGCAATGCAAAGCCGCCGCTCGCCGTACGGTGGATGCCTGGCGATCAGAGGCGCACAGACGGGTTTTTTCCACACCGAGAGGCTGAACGACCGATGGATGCTCGTAGACCCGGACGGCTGCGGCTACGTGCTGATAGGCATGAGCGGCATCGGGTACTATCCCTCGGAAAGCGGCGGGGGGCGCCGGCGTCGCTGGGGGTGGGAGCGGAGGGGCTCGGAGCGCCTCGACCGGATGCGCGCCCTGCTGAAGGAGAAGTACCCCACCCGCCGCGACTGGGCGAACGCCCAGCACCGCCGCCTGCGCGACTGGGGCTTCAACGCCCTGCTCGGCCGGGGCAATGAGGATGTTGACGTGCCCCTGCCCTACGCGGTGCTGCTGTCCCTGAGCGGCGGATGGCGCAGCGAGACGTTCCAGGACGTCTGGTCGGACCAGTTCGAGCAGCGAGTACTCCAGTCTGTGGCAGAGCGTTGCGCGCCGCGGAAGGACGACCCCTGGCTGATCGGCTACTTCACGGACAACGAGCTGCCATGGTACCACTCGTGGGGCGGGGGGATGCTGGACGAGTACCTCTCACATCCGCCGGACGCGAAAGGCGGCGCAGTGGCCGTTGAGTTCGTGAGGGAGCGGTATGGGGACGACATCAGGGCGTTCAACGCTGTCTGGGATGCCGCCTATGCCGGCTTCGAGGCGCTGTTGGCCGACACGGAGGTCGGCCCGGGGCCGCAGTTCGACAAGCAGCGCGTGACCGAAGATCGCAGGGCGTTCCTCCAGCGCGTCTCCGAGCGTTACCATCGGTTCACCTACCACGCCATCAAGGACGTGGACCCCAACCACATGGTGATGGGGACCCGGTTTCTGACCGGCGACGTGCCGGCGGCTGTGGCGCGCGGCATGAGGGGGAACGTGGACGTAGTCTCCACCAATGCCTACCTGGTGAAGAACTACCCGGATCGGACCTTCTCGATGCTCAGCCGCCTGGCCGAAGCTCCGCTGCTGGCAACCGAGTTCGGTTACAGCGCCAGGGACTCCGGCGTGCCCATGGACCACACGGGCGCGATACCGCGCGTGGTGGACACGCAGCGGGACAGAGCGGACAAATACGAGTGGTACGTGAGCCACGTGGTCAACCGGCCGTACGTGGTCGGCGCGATCTGGTGGCAGTACGTGGACGGATTCCAGGGGCGCTATGCCGGGAACTTCGGTCTCATCAACTGGGACGACGAACCGTACCGGGGGCTCACCGACCGGATGACCGCGGTGAACCGGAGCCTGTGCGAGCGGCTGCTGCGCGACCGCGAGTACTTCCGGGCCGTCCCGCTGAGCTGCTACACCATCCGTCGCACCGAACCGCTGGCCCTGGACGGCCACGCGGCGAAGTACGGCGGCCTGGACATACACCTGGACCACCGCAATCGCTACGAGGGCTTCGACTTCGAGGAGAGCGGCCTGGCCGCCGATGTCGCGTTGCGGCACGATGCCGACAGCGTCTGCGTCGCCGCGAGGGTGCACGACGCGAACGTGCAGACCTACCCGGCGTCACAGCTGGAGGGAGAGCGCCTGTCAATCTGGGAGCTGGACGGCGTCGAGCTGTGGTTCGGCCACTATCAATGGCTGCTCTACTTCGATGGAGCGGAGCCGGCGCTCTACTCAGTGCGTTCGGACCCCTTCCCCGGCGTCGAGCTGCACGCTGAGATGCTCGACGACGGCTACCTCTACGAGGCCCGGTTCCCCAAGAGCGAGCTGGTGGACGTGATGGAAGGGCGGCAGCTTCGCTTCGCCATCGGAGTCAACGACGGCCGAGCGGGCGAGCGGTTCCGCCAGATCTACTATCCGCTCTCCTACGAGTGGCAGTACGGCGAGACGTTTGCGATCGGGACACTGGAACCTTAGCCGACGGCGCCGGGCGGGCGTTACTGCATCTGGCGCACGCGCACCTCGATGTCCTCATCTGCCAGCAATTCCACCAGCTCGGTAGGATCGGTCTGCCCGTAGTGGTAGGGGTAGAGGATGCGCGGGCGGAACATCAGCGCCGCGTCCCTGACCATCTCGGGGGTCATCGTATAGGGCAGGTTCATCGGCAGGAAGGCTATGTCTATGCCCTCCAGCTCGGCCATCTCGGGTATGTTCTCCGTGTCGCCCGCCACGTAAACGCGCACGTCGCCGAAGGTCAGCACGTAGCCCACGCCGTCGTCGCGCGGGTGGAACGGCTCGCCGGACTCGCGTTTGTGCACGATGTTGTAGGCGGGCACCGCTTCGACCCGTACGTCTCCCACGTCGCGCTCCTGGCCGGCCTCCATCGCCACCGCGCCGTCAACCTCTCCGGCCCAGTTCGGGGGAATCACGACCTGCGTCCTGTCCGTGCGCACCTGTGCAATGGCCTCCGGATCCAGGTGGTCGCCGTGGCCGTGGGTGACCAGGACTGCGTCCCCGTCGGGCATCTCGCTGTAGTCGGCCTCCCGGGAGACGGGGTCCACGTGGATGGTCTTGCCGTCGAACTGGAACATGAGCGTCCCGTGTCCGACGAACGCAATCACCAGCTCGCCTGCCGACGTCTGAACCGTGTCCTTCTCGAACATCGCCTGCCTCCTGCTCTGTCGTGTGCAGCCCACGCAGAAGATGATTGCCAAACCTGCCGCCAGTGCCGTCGCGACCCATGCGCTTCTCATGCGTCCGCCCCCTTGTGCAAGAGCACCCGTACGCGCAGAATATCAGGCTCGGTCCAGGCCCGCCACCGAAGGCGGCCCACTCGGGCTGCGTGACAACGGGTGGTGGTCTTGCTACAATGTGCCCTTCCGATGGCGAAGGCATGGGAGCACTCACATGCGCACCGACGAGGAAGGCATTACCGTCCTGATGGTCGAGGACGACCCCGCCGACGCACGCCGGGTGGAATCCCTGCTGGCGGAGGGCGACCTGCCTTGCACGGCGGAGACGTTCGACCTGCTGTGGCAGGCGCTGGAGCGCCTGAAGGCCGGCGGCGTGGACATCATCCTCCTCGACCTTCCCGAGCCCGAAGTGGGTGCGATGGATCCGGTGGAGAAGATCCGGGACATCGCCCCCGGAGTGCCCATTGTGGTGCTGGGCGGTTACGAGAGCACCTCCTTCGTCTACGCCTCCGCAGTCACCGGAGCGGTTGCATGGGTGGAGAAGGACGACTTGACCGCTGAGTCCCTGGCTGCCACCATTCGCTCCGCCATCGAGCAAGCAATCTGACAGGTTCCGGGTTGCGCCGCCTGGAAGGGCGGCCTCGGTCCACAGGTGTACCGGGCCCCTTGCGGCGCCCCAGCCCCGTTCTCTGACGACCTCTGTGCAGGAGGAGGCGAGACCGTGAGGTACTTCGTAATCGCGTTCTTGTTGGTGGCAGGCATGGTGTGGCCGGGCGCAGTCCCACAGGCCGCGGCGGCGCAGAAGGATCAGCTTGAGGGCATCGAGAACTCCCTGCGGCAGGCCGCAGAGAATACTGACGATGCCCGCCAGAAGAAGATGCTGGAGAACGCCGCAGACGAAATGGCAGCGGCCGCCAAGGCCGCCCAGGAGAACAACGAGACAGAGGCCGAGAAGCACAAGAAGAAGGCCCTCAAATGGGTCACCTGGGCAGTGAAGGAGTGCATGGACCCGGGCGACCTGCCCGGCCGCATCGCAGAAGCCCTGCGGGAGGAGGGATACTTCGGGGAGGATGAACTGGAGCGTCTCGACAGGCTCTTCGAGACGCTTGTCGCAGCCAAGAAGCGCAAGGAGAAGTCCGACGCGCCCTTCGGCGATGAGATGGCCATCAACCAGATTGTCCTGGCCATCATCGAGGTCGTGGACACGGGCGGGTTCGACGGCTGGCATCCGGAGAAGGCCCTTAAGCACTACCTGGGGCAGGCGGTCGTCTGTGAAGATGTCCAGGACATGATCGAGAGAATCCTCGATTACCTCAGCAAGAACACCGACGACACCGGGATCCCCGACATGAGCCCCGAAACCCGGCAGAAGGCCCAGAAGATGGTGGACGAGCTCTACAAGATGAAAGAAGAAGAGGCCTCCAGCGAGGACATCATGAAGAAGTACCGGGAGATATGGGACCTGCTGGAGGAGGAAGGCGCCAGAACCGGCCGGGCCAGGAAGAAGAAACTGGTCGAGGAAGGCATCGAAGAGCCGGCCGAGCAGAGGGACGAAACCGCCCAGCAGAACGTCACCACCGTCTCCTTCACCGCCCTGAAGGGCAACACGGCCGTCAACAAGGAGTTCATCGGCCAGGTCACTCAAGTCGAGTTCGTGGCCGCCGACGGTCAGCAGGTCGAACCCACCGAGGCCGCAGCAGACCTGGAAGTGCATGAGGACACCGTGAACGTGGGTTGGGGCAAGGCAGCCGGGACAGGTTGCATCGTGCTGACGGGCACGGCGGGTGTGGTGAGGCTGATGCAGCGGGACGACGGTACCGCCGCCGGGCCGGAGGAGCTGAGCCCGGTGGATGGGACGATTGACGTGCGCAACGGCGCCGTCAACGAGACGTTCAACGTGCCCTCCGGCATCACTGACGTCAGCGCCCCGGCGTCCGAACACACGGTGTCGGTGGGCGGCACGGCAACGCAGGTCGTCGCAACGCAGCAGAACCAGGTTGCTGTGGTCGGCACGGGTGTGTCGCCGACTGCAGCCGGGCAGTGCGCCGTCAGCGTGGCGGGACCCGGCGGGCAGGCCGTCTCCGGGACGTGCCCGGCCTGGGGCTACAACGTCTCCGTCCCGCCCCTGACCAGCACCGAGGCCTGGGTCCCCGTTACGCTCGAGGTATTCGGGCTGGAGCCGGACGCGGCGGTGAGGTTGACCTTCCTGCCCGAGCCCGGCCAGCAAATCAGCCCCCGAGAGGTGGTCATACTGGCCGGTGAAGCAGTCGCTCCCACACCTGTGGCCGAACTGCGCGCGGAGAAGGTGGGTCCCCAGGCCCTCAGCGTAGTGGTGGAGCGGGAGGAGGCGCCATGAGTGGCTCGCTACGCTGCTGCGTTCTGCTCGCTGGCCTGGCCGTCCTTGTCCTGCCGCGCGGCGCGCTCGGCGCCGAGCCGACGCGCGTGCCGTTCACTGCCGTGCGGGAGGAATCTCCCGCCCGGCCCCCCGCGGAGCCGCCCATCGCACCATCCGTCCGACTTGTGCCCTTCGGCGGCATCGGCTTCCCCGAGATGGACGAGGTTGAGGACTACGTTGACTACATCAACGACACCTTCGCCGGCACCGTGGACGATGTTGACCACTACTGGACGGGAGGACTGGGTCTGGAGCGGGACCTAGCCGAGAGATGGTCCGGCGGCGTCGCCTATCACTGGATGGAGGCGGAGACGGACGGCACCATCTGGTTCATGGGCTTCCCGCGCCGCTTTGAGCTGGAGATGACCGTAGACGGCGCTGAGCTCTACGGGCGGCGCAGTTGGCCGGGGGCCCTCGGCCCGTTCGACCTGGAGGCGCTCCTGGGTGTGGGCTGGTACACCTCGGATTACCGGGAGAAGGAGGACGGTTTCCGTCTGTCGGGCCACGATGACGACCTGGGGGTGCGGCTGGGCGTCGGGGCGCGCAGCGAGCTGGTCGAGAACCTCGAGCTGTTCGTGCAGGGAGCGTACCTCTGGCTGGAGTTCGACGACTACCACAAGGGCAGCCGGGACGTGACATTCATCATGCCGGGCGGCTCGCAAGCGGAGGCCGACTTCAGCGGCTTCCAGGCGACGGTGGGCCTGGCCTACCGGTTCTGAAGGCCGGCGCCCCCACACCGGCCCTGGAGTTGGCTCATGGGCCGCGCTTCGGCTCGAGCGACCTGCTCCGCCGCAAACGGGGCGGGCCGGTTGCGGCTTGCTTGCTCGGCAACTGCCGTTGCCTTTTGGTCGCGGCCCGCGGTTGCCCGCGAATGCAGGGAGATGACACGTCATGACGTGGCTGCTGACCATCCTGGTGCTCATCGCCTGTCTTCTCGGCGGCGCGGAGCCCGAGCCCGGACCCGAGCCGCTTCGGGAAGTCGTTCGACAGGCTCCGGGCCGTCCGCTCGGCGAAGGGCGCCCAAACATCCTCCTGATCACCATCGAGACGCTGCGGCGCGACCACTGCTCACTGTACGGCTACGAGCGCGATACTACGCCGGTCCTGGAGGAACTGGCCGCCGGGGCGGTCGTCTT
>CAYFVS010000120.1:0-5512 GCA_964346565.1 uncultured candidatus Brocadiaceae bacterium
TTGGCCAGGATGGGATGGGCGTAGGGGGAGCCCATGAACTCGCACTGGCCGCGCTCTATGGCGTCCTTGAGCTTGTCGAGCACGTCGGGGGCCACCCGGCCCACGTGCTCGATGGTGAATCCGGATGCTTTGAAGACGTACTTCGCCTCCGGGCAACGCTCGCGGAACACGTCGAAGATCACCTCGTAGGAGGCGCGGATGGTGCGCTCGAAGAAGTAGGGCTCCAGGTAGGCGTAGTTCAGGTTCGCGTGGAAGATGGCGACGTAGTCCATTGGGCACTCCTTGCCAGGGGGGCACGCGGTTGGTCGCGTCGGAGGGGGCATTATAGCAGGCTGGTCACGGCGTGCCACTCGCGGGCGGTGGCTCTTCGGCGTTCTGCGGGCTTGACAGGGCGACGCCGTGGGGTTAGAGTGGGCTTCAGTCGGGGCGTGGCCCAGTCTGGCTTAGGGCGCTAGCATGGGGGGCTAGAGATCGCGGGTTCGAATCCCGCCGCCCCGACCAATCCCGCCCTGGCGGGATTGGCAGAGCAGGAGAGAGGAGAAAGTAGAAAGTAGAGAACGGCAAAAGGCGCACCGGCACCGGCCGCCGTCCCTCTACCGGACCGCCCCTCCTGCGGTCTCCTATCTACTCTCTACTTTCTGTCGTCTGCCTTCCTCGGGGAGTTCCGTATGGCCTTCGCCCTCGAGAAGCTGAAGGTCTACCAGAAGGCCGTCGATTTCACTGACCGAGTGGCCTCCCTCACCGAATCGTTCCCTCGTGGGTACGGCTTCCTCGCCGACCAACTCAACCGCGCATCCCTTTCCATCGCAGCCAACATCGCCGAAGGCAATGGCCGTGTCACCAAGGCCGACCGCAAGAACCTCTTCGGCATCGCCAGAGGCTCGGTCCAGGAGTGCGTCCCGCTGTTGGAACTCGCCCGTCGGCGTCAGCTCTTTGAGAACTCCACACATGGCAAGCTGAAGGCCGACCTGGAAGAGATCGCCCGAATGCTCAGCGGGCTGATCAAGGGCATTGAGAAACGGTCAGTGTGACTCATTGCGCGACCGGAGGCCCGCGATGCCCAACTGCGAACCAGCGGGGTCAAGTCCTGAGCCGTCACGTTCGGGCCACGCCTTCGCAAAGCGCCACTTCTGGTAGCTTGCCCTCCTGCCGGGAGTTGCGCAGGATCGTTTGCAACCCGTTGCCTGCCGCTCCCCCAATGGCTTGCACCCCGCGCCGTCAGAGCCATCCGCGTGCCTGGACGCCGGCGCGGACTACTCGGGGCTTGCTTTGTCTGCAAGAAGTATGAGCTTCTTGCCGAAGAGCATGTCGGCGGACATGACGTGCGATAGGATCTCGGCGCCCGCGTCGGAATGGCCCTTCCGGGCGACTTCGCGCAGCAGGCGCCCCGTCGCCAGCCGCACGGGCAGCCAAAGCAAGGGGGCGAGCAGCACCGAGGAGGCGCTGTACTTGGCGCTGGTCACGCGTATCCGCTCGAATCCTGCAAGCCTCAGCATGAACCGCAGCACGAAGTAGCTGACAACATGGGCGTGGCCAATGTAGGTACCATCACTGCCCGGCTCGCCCCAGATCTGGGTGGCCCTGCTGACGGGCGCCCTCGCGAACGAGTAGTGCCCGTTCAGCAGGTAGGAGAGCCTGGCCCGGAAGTTGAGCACGTTGGGCGTGGTCAGCAGCAGCGTCCCCCCCGGCCTCAGCACGCGCGCGAACTCCCGGATGAGCTGCAACTGGCAAGGGCAGTGCTCAATACCCTCGCTGCTCAGCACAGCGGCAAACTCCCCGTCCTCGAAGGGGAGCGGTTCGGTGAAATCCGCGCGGACGCACCGGGCTCCCTTCTCCTCGGCCTTCTGCGGGAAGAGGTCCGCGGCCACCGGCTCGAAGCCCGCCTGCCTGATGCCCGCGATGTTCACGCCGCAGCCCGCCGGCAGGTCCAGGCACTTCCCCTTGGGCTGTCTCTCGGCCAGCAGCGAGGCGATGTCCGCGTAGGCGTGCCCGGACCGGAAGAACCGCTTCCGCCCCCGCTTTCCTGAATGCCTGCTCAAGGTCCTGGCGCTGTATATGAGGTCAAGCGGGGGCTCAGCGGCCCGCCCCCGCAGGATCCAACGCGTACGACATTCTCACCTAATGGCCTTGCCGGTGTCAACGTTGTTCGGCCCTTCGCCTGGCGAAGGTGAACGTTCGGTATGGCATTCGCCCGAGCCGTGTCAGTTGCCTTTGCACCCCATCGGCGCTCCGCGCTCACCGCGCATGGAGCGGTCAGTGGGCCGCGTGCTCGGATAGCATCCGCACGACCTGCGCGTTCGGGACCGGCACGAGGTCGAAGTGGTCGCTGAGGTAGTCCAGCATCCGGCTGCCGGCGCTCGGGTTGGTACCGAGGATCGCATCGCCGGCGAGCACCACCGTGAAGTCCCGCTCGTACGCCTCGACCGCCGTCAGGCCGACACAGAGGTCCGTCGAGAAGCCCACGAGGGCCAGAGTGCCGATCGCGCGGCTGGTGAGGAGCTGCTCAAGTTCGGTCCTGATGAAGGCACTGTGGCGGGTCTTGCGCACCACGATGTCTGTGTCGGCCACGTGCACGTCAGGATGCACTTCGGCCTCGCGGGTGCCTTCGATCAGCGCCGCCGCGTCGTGCTCTTTCATCCATTGATTCCAGGTGCTGCGGTCGGCCTTGTGGATGGTCTGGATATGGACGACGGGCAGTCCTCTGTCGTGGAAGCAGTCAATCAGCTCGTTTGCACTGGCGATCAACGCCCCGACGCGGGCCAGCTTCTCAGGATGTCCCTGCTCCAGGAACCGACGCTGCATGTCAATGACAAGCAATGCGGGGGCAGTTCCTCCATCGGCCTCAGCGCGAGCGGCCCCGCCGGTGTCGTTGCGAAAGAGGATCACGTTCCTCTCGCCCCAGGGCGACTCCTCGGTCCCCTCGCGGAACTGCCCGCCGGTGTAGCGGCCGATGACCTTCCGCCAGAACGCTATGGCCGGCGTGTTAGGCGCCAACTGGGCCACCTTCCAGCGGCCGCGGAACCTGTCGAACAACTGGCCCGCCACGCGCTGCCCCACGCCTCTGTGTCGGAACTTCCGCAGGACGAAGAACTCGGCGATCGAGTAGTCAACGCCCTCGTCCTCCGGACAGCCGCGCACCAGCGCGAACCCGGCCGGTTCGGCGTCGGCCCGAAGGATGAACGCGTGCTTCTCCGCCTCCGACCAGTGGGAGCGCAGCTCGTCGCACCCTCCGAACCTGCCGTCGGGCATGCACGCCCAGCCCATGTACTCCGACATGTCGTAGATGTAGTACGACAGCAGGTTCATAACCACTGGCAGGTCCTCTTCGGTGGCCTGGTGGACTGTGACGGACGCCATCGGACTCCCCTTCTCCAGGTGGGTGGCCTTGCGGCACGCATTGTACCCGTTCCGCCGACGCGCCGGGGGGGCAGACGGCCCACAGGGCCATGGGCCAGGCCTTGCCAGTAGGAACCCGCGAGCCTATACTACGTCCAGGACGGCGCCCGGAAGGCCGTCGGCCAATGCGGCGGCCGCGGCGACGGGTTGTCCTCAGCCGGCCAGTCCGGCCGAGCTGCCGTCGGCGGGTCGGCTGACACGCGGATGGACTGCTCAGGTCGGGGTGCCGTCTGTGTGTCCGACCACAGGTCTAATCAACTCAGCAGCGGGCAGGAGGATAGCTGTGCCGCTTCTTCGTGGGGGTAACAGACTGAGTCTGAAGCAGGCCGCGCAGCATGTGCTCACTGCAGTGGTCGTTGTGGGTGGCTTGTGTGTCATTGACAGGTTCCTGCCACTCAACGAGTTTGCAGACGAGCACCCTCTGTTGGGCAGGGTGATAGCCTTCGGCGTGGTTGCCTGCGTAGTCGTCGTTGGTGGACTGCTCTTTGCCCGACGGCCCTTCTGGAAGGCAGGGGACTGTCCGAACTGCGGGAGAGCGTTCACCAGTGGCTATGTTGACTACGACGCAAAGACGATCCGTTGCGAAGGCTGTGGGCAGGAAACGCCCGTGGCGCAGGTCTTTGACCGCGACGAGTTCGCCGGGCTCGCAGAGGCGATGCTCAGGGAGCAGGACATGAATGCTGAGCAAGAAGCTGCGCTCAGGGGGTTCATCCAGGAGGTCATGGAGTCCTATGGTGGTCCCGGTCCGCCGGCCACCGGTCTGGACATGGACCGAACCCGCAACGTGTGCCAACTTGTGGCCATATTGGTCTCTGGTGGAGTCGGCGCCGTGGTGGGCGGAGTACTCGGAGGATGGCTTCACGCCATCTCGGGGGCGTTTGCCGGGGTTGTCTTCGGGCTGTTAGCCAGCGGGGCAGTGCTGATGGTGCGCGGCAGAGAGCCAGGGAACTAGCAGCCTGTTGAGGAACTGGATCTGGTCGCGTTGGGAGCGCCGCGCGGTCAGATGCAAGGGGCGCCGCCCCAACCTCATGGGCCGCCGCCATTTGCGGCGCGTCTCTGTGTTGCTCGGCCTCGACGTGCCGCCGGGGGCACGCCTTCGGCCTCGCGCCTTGATCTGCCTGCAACTGGCGGTGGCGCGGCCGAGCCCGGTTCCTCAACAGGCTGCTTGGCCCGCCGATTGACAGGCCGGCGCCGCGGCCATAGCATGGCGCGCCGTTCTGCTGCACCGACACCAGAGAGGGAAGCGTGCGATGCCGTTCGCCATCCAGCCGGGCCAGACGGTTCTGTTCATCGGGGACTCCATCACTGACTGCGGCCGGCGCGCCGAGCACCGGCCTCTCGGCGCGGGCTACGTGCGCATGGCCGTGGACCTGATCAACGCCCGCTATCCGGACAACGGCTGTGCGTTCGTCAACACCGGCATCGGCGGCAACATCATCCGCGACCTGTTCGACCGCTGGACCGACGATTGCATCCTCTGCGCGCCCGACTGGCTCAGCGTCATGATCGGCATCAACGACCTCAACCGCTGGCTGTCGGGCCCGGAGGACCTCTACGGGCCGGACGGCTACAGCGACTACTATGAGAAGATACTGACCCGCGCGCGGCAGGAAAGCGACCCGGAGCTTATCCTGATGACGCCGTTCTACATGTCGAAGGCCCGGCCGGGTGAGGAGAGCTGGCGGGGTCGCGTGATGGAGGCCCTGCCGGCCTACATCGAGGTGGTGGAGCGCATGGCCGAGCGGTTCGACGCCCGGCTGGTTCGCTCGCACCGGATGTTCCAGGAGCAGCTCGAATACCGCCATCCGTGCGCGTTCGGCGACGAGCCGGTCCACCCCAACGCCACCGGCCACCTGCTCCTTGCGCACGTGTGGCTGGGGGCGGTGGGCTGGTAGGAATCCGGCCGGCTGTGGTGCCTGGGGGGCCGGGCGCTGGAGGGATGCGCCCGCCACGGTCGGCGGGCAAGCTTGGTTGCGTCCGCTTACCTGCTCAGCCGCCCTCCGCGTCTGCCTCCCAGTCCTCCGGCAGTCGCGCCATCTGTTGCAGGAAGGCGTCCGTCTGGCCCTCTGGGACCACCACCTCGAAGGTGCATAGGCACTCCGGTGAGGCCCTTCTC
>CAYFVS010000121.1:0-5485 GCA_964346565.1 uncultured candidatus Brocadiaceae bacterium
GCGTCATGTCGAACGCAAGGAGGTCTCCCAGCGGCTGCATAAGCCCCGCCGTCGCCAGCGCCTCAACCAGCGCCGCGAAGAAGCAGAGGAACCCGAGCGCGAACACCAGGTAGAAGGCCAGGTGGTACCGCCGGACGTGGCCGATCTCATGGGCGAACACCGCCTCCACCTCCGCCGCTGAGCAGCGGGCCATCAGCGCGTCGCTCAGCAGCACATAGCGCAGCAGCGGGGTGGGGCCGATGACGCCGGCGTTAGCCAGGTGGTGGTGGGTGTGCCACAGCAGGATGTCCCGGCAGCGGAAGTCGTGCTTCCGGCAGAGCGCCGCCAGCTTCTCCCTCAGCGGCCCGTCGGGCAGGGGCGTGGTCCGCCACACCATGCGCAGCAGCGCCGGGCTGGCCACCACCAACCCCACCAGGATCAGCCCGGTGACCCCGGTGCTGGCAAGTTGGGCGTGAGGCGAGTGCCAGAAGGCGCCCTCGGCCAGGTCCGTCAGCAGCACCAGCACCAGCCAGGGCACCAGGACGACGCCCAGCTCCACCTGGAAGCGCAACCACAGGTAGCGCGCGAGGCCGATGGAGACGCGCCCCTGCCGCCGCTCCACGCGGGCCTGGAACAGCATCACTGTGACGGCCATAGCCAGCGCCGGCAGCAGCAACAACAGGTCGTCGGCCAGCAGGACCCAACGCCGTGCACCAGCCAGCCGCTCCACCAGCACCGGCCACCCCAGCCCGAACACCGCCGCCGCCACCAGGCCCACCATGAGGCCCTTCAGGAAGGTGAACACCCGGCTGGCGCCCATCTCGGCCGGCGGACCGTCGCGGTTCAGCATGAAGATGGCCACCAGGCTGCCCATCCAGCACAGCGCCACGTGCAGCAGGGCGAGCGAGAGCACCCCGCCCATGCCGGCCCACAGCGTCGGCGGCGCGGCCGACGCGGGCAAGGGCACGTAGACTATGAGCACGCACAGGAGGAAGGGAAGCAGCATGTGGCGGTTGTCCCGGAATCGGTCTTCGCCCGGCCAGAGCGCATTGTAGAGCGGCCCGCCAAACCACGCAAGCCCTGCGCGCGGCGCCGGCCCTGAAGGGCGACGTGCAGAAGCATGCTGGAGGCTTCAGGCCGGCGGCTCGCCCTTCTCGGCCGGCAGCCGGGCGAACCGCTTCTGCAGGTCCAGGCGCAGGTAGGCGGGGAAGCGGCCCCTGCCCCGGTAGTCGAACTGCTCGATCGCGCGGGCCAGCGCCGAGCGCGCTTCCTGTTCCAGCCGCTCGGCGTCGGGGCCGCCGTGCTGCCGGGCCACGCGCTCGGCCAGCGGGCGATAGGCCCGCAGCAGCGCCAGGCGGATGCGCCCCGCTCGGTCGGCCATCTCCTCCAGATGTCGCACCAGCCGTCCGGAGACGTAGCGGCGGGGGTTGAGGCGTTTGTGCCCCTCTGCCAGCAGCCACTTGGTGTAGTTGTAGCAGCGGAACGCCACGGTCTCCTCCCGGGCCTCCAGCGGCGCTCCGAGCTGCTGCTGGGGCCGGTGCGCCTCCAGCCGGCGCATGACGGCCCGCCACTCGGCCCCGGCGATCTGCTGCCCCGCCTGCGGCTCGGCGAAGTCGTCCTCGGCGATGTAGTCCACCTGCGTATCGAGCAGATCACGGGCGCGCTCCTGGTTGATGATCCGGTAGATGCTGGAGCGGGAGCGGCGGTAGCGGTCGGCGACCTGCTCGACGGGCACGTTGCGGCGGTAGTCCTCCAGGATGGCACGCCGGGCGGGGCGGCTCAGGCGGCCCCGACCCGCCGACAGGCGCCCGTCCTGAGGGTGGCGGCGGCTGTGGCGCCGCACCAGCAGGCGCACGGTCTCCTGTGCGCGGCCTACCTGTTCGGCGGCGCGTGCGGTGGCCTCGGTCAGGCTCGTGTCCTGCTCGGCCCGGAACTCGGTCACCAGCTCGAGTATGCGCTGCTCTTCCTCCGGCTCCATGCGGGAGAAGCCGGCCGACCTGTCCAGCTTCTCGCCGTAGAGCCCCTCAAAGCGCTCCAGCGCCCCAGTCCTGATGCCCACGCGCGTCCGTCCGTCGGGGAAGCGGTACTTGCGCGCCACCAGTCCCCGCCGGCGCCAGCGGCGCACCGTGCGGGTGGTCACCTCGCAGCGCTCGGCCACCTGCTGGCACGTCAGCACCTGCTGGTCCTGCGCTGTGGCCTCTTCGGGAGCAGTCCCGGACAGGGCCTCCAGGGCCACGTGCAGGTCGGCCACGACCTCCTTCCCGCGGAAGACCTGCCGCGATTCCTCGGTCGGACGGAAGCCCGTCACCCGGAAGTAGAGGAACTCGTAAGGATACTCCTGCTCGGGGCGTAGTGACAACAGCAGTCGCTCGAGCCGGTCGGCCTGTCGGCGGCGCACTTCCGGCGGGCTCAGGACGAGCTGGCGGTACAGCTCCTGGATGGCCCGGTGCTCGAAGCGGCTCATGGGCCCTCTCCGGCTGCCTTGCGACGGCGGCACTGCTCCGGCGACTCGACCAGCACCTCGCTGGCAGGCAGGTCCCCGAACCGGCTGTAGCGGATAACCAGGCGACGGGCCTCTTCGAGCTGCTGCTCGTCGGACTCCCCCGCCAGGGCGGCCAGCGGACCGGGGCGCCCGTCCAGGTCCAACATGCGGCAGCCGGGCGGGGCGTCGGCGGCCAGCGCCAGGTTGTCCTCGTGGTTGCGCCCCACCAGCGCGTAGGTGCGTTCGCCCAGCACGAAGAACCGCCCGTGGCGCACAGCCCGCAGGTGCTCCATTTCGGCGTACCCCATCTCGCGCAGGGCCTCCACCCGCTCGGCGAAGTGGGGATCGGTCAGGCGACAGCCGCCCGCCGGGCTGGGGTAGTGCTCGATGCCCCACTGCTCGGCCAGCGCCATATGCCGTTTGCGGGAGCGGCCCTGGAAGTCCAGCAGGTCCTCCCGGTCTATCAGCCCCCTCTGCTCGGGGATGGCGGGGGGCAGCAGCCTGCCGGACAGGGGCCGGACGACCATGTCCACCACCCCGGCGCCTTCCTCCATGCGCCGGAACGCGTCCCGTCTCTGGGACATGGGCCGCTGGCCGAGCACTTCGCCGGTGGCGATGAAGTCCGCCCCCAGCCGGCCGGCCTCGGCCATGGCCTTCCCGTACATCATCTGCTTGCAGTCCAGGCACGGGTTCACGTTCTTGCCGAACCCGTACTCGGGCTCCCTGACCAGGCGGACCATCTCCTCGGACACTTCGCGCACGATGCACCGGCACGGTGGGACGTAGCTGCCCTCCTTCAGCGGAAAGAAGATGCTGTGATGGCGCAGGAGGATCACCTCGACCCCCGCCCGGCGCAGGACTTCTGCCGACAGGATGCTGTCCAGCCCGCCGCTGAACAGCAGCACGGCCGTCGGCGCTGAGCTGTGGCGTTCGGTGGACATGGGATTGGCTCGAAGGGCGTTGAAGACCCGACAGGCCCATCGTACCGCGGGTGCCGGGCGGCCGCAACCGGCGCCCCGGCGGTTGAAGCGCACGCCGCGGGCGCGTACAAGGACAAGACAGCCCGCGAGCAAGGAGGCCCCCGAGATGGCTGCAGAAAGCGTAACGGCAGCGCGAATCGCCGCCGGCTTGCGCGAGCTGGGCGTCTGTGAGGGAGGGATTCTTCTGGTCCACAGCTCCCTGAGCAGCTTCGGCCACGTGGAAGGGGGCGCGGCCGCTGTCGTGGAAGCGCTCCTGGAGGCGGTCGGCTCGGAGGGAACGGCCGTCGTCCCCACCCACACCTGGAGCACCATCAACGCCGGCAACCCCGTCTTCGACGTGCGCCGGACGCCCTCGACGGTGGGTCGCATCACGGAGGTGTTCCGCCTGCGGCAGGAGGCGTTGCGCGGGCTGCATCCGACGCACTCCTGCGCGGCTGTCGGCCCGGCCGCCGGCCACCTCGTGGCGGACCACCATCGGGACATCACCCCCTGCGGGCCGCACTCGCCCTACCGGCGCCTGATTGACGAAGGCGGGCAGATAGCGTTCCTCGGCGTGACTCTGTACGTGAACACTACCTACCACGCCCTGGAGGAGGAGGCGTGCGTCCCGTGGCTGTTCGACCGTTTCGAGCAGCTCTGGTCGGTGGACCGCGAGGGTCGGAAGCTGTCGGTGCCCCTGCGGCGGCACACCGACGGGCTGATGCGCGCGTTCGCCGAGACCGAGCCGTTGCTGGAGCGGGAGGGCGCCCTGCGGCGGGGGCGCATCGGCGAGGCGGAGATACGCCTGGTCGAGGCGGGACCCATGCGGGAGGTTATCCTGCCCAGGTTGGCCGAGGACCCGTTCTTCACCCTCGCGCGCCGGGCCGCCGAGTCCGAAAGGCGCGGCTATGAGCAGTGGCGCCAGAGCAAGGGTATGTGAGCGGGGGAGGGGCGATGAGCCGGACCGTCACGCTGCCGTGGGGCATGTGGTACGGCCCGACTGAGCTTGCGCTGGACTGGCCGGCGGGCTGGCGGGTGGACGTCTGCACCATGGCGGACGCCCCGCCGCTCGCTGACCAGGCAGTGCGCGCGCGACTGGCCGAGCCGCTGGAGTGCCCGGCGCTGTGCGAACTGGCGAGCGGGCGGGAGAGCTGCTGCATCCTGGTGGACGACCTGACCCGTCCGACGCCGGCCGGGCGCGTGCTGCCGGTCATGCTGGAGGAGCTGGAGGCCGCCGGGCTGCCCCCAGAACGGGTGACCGTCGTGGTGGCCAACGGCGCGCACGGCAGCCTCACGCGCCAGGCCCTGGAGAAGAAGCTCGGCCACGCGGCCTGCGACCGGTGCGTCGTCATGCGCCATGACACCTACCAGAACCTGGTCTCCATCGGTGAGGTCGCCGGTGTGGGCGAGGTCATGGTGAACCGCTTCTTCCACGAGGCGGACCTTAAGCTGGCCGTCACCGGCGTGATGCCCCACTTCATGTGCGGGTTCAGCGGCGGGGCGAAGATCGTGATGCCCGGCGCCTGCGGCATCGAAACGATAGCCGCCACTCACGGGCACACCGTCGAGGGACCGCCGGCGCGGGTCGGCGTCATCGAGGGCAACCCCATGCGGCGGGTCATCGAACGGTGCGCGGTGCGGGCGGGGCTGGAGTTCTGCGTCTGCTGCGGGTTCAACTCCCGTGGGCAGCTCAGCTCCCTTAGCTGCGGCAGTCCCGAGGCTGCCCACCGGGTAGCCGTCCGGGCGGCGCGGCGCACCTGCGCCACCGAGGTGAAGCCCGGCGCCGACGTCGGCGTCTTCAACGCCTTCCCCAAGGACACCGAGTTCATCCAGGCCATGGCGGCGCTGAACGTGTGGGCCGACCGGCAGGACCCGGACCGCGCCCTTGTCCGCCCCGGAGGCAGCGTCGTGGTCGTCACCGCATGCAGCGAAGGGCTGGGCGCACACGAGCTCATCGAGTACGGCCGGCGGCAGTTCCGGCGCCGCGACCGGCATGGCGCGTTCCGGGACGTGCTCGGCGGGCGCGAGTTGCTGTTCCTGGCGCCGAAGGTCAGCCCGGCGACGG
>CAYFVS010000122.1:0-8442 GCA_964346565.1 uncultured candidatus Brocadiaceae bacterium
ACTGGACCTGCTGTTCGCGCTGAACCGGGACGGAGTCACCCTGATCGTCGTCACCCACGATCCTGACGTGGCCGCCACCACCCACCGGATTTACCGCCTGGTGGACGGCCGGCTGTCCACCGAACAACCTGCGGCGGTGTAGCATGATGATTGGATTCCAACTGAAGCGCACCCTGAAGATCGGCGTCAAGAGCCTGTGGCTGCACAAACTGCGCAGCCTGCTCACCGTGCTGGGCATCACCTTCGGCGTCTGCTCGGTGATCGCCATGCTGGCCATCGGCAGCGGCGCCAGCGAGGAGGCCCAGGAGCAGATACGCCGCCTGGGCAGGGACAACATCATCATCCAGAGTGTCAAACCCCCGCAGAGCCAGGAGGCCAGCCAGAGCCGCAGCCGGCTGATCCAATACGGGCTGACCCGCAGGGATTACCAACTGATCGAAGGCACGGTGCCCGCCATCAGGAAGGCCGTGCCGGCGCGGCGCGTGCGGGGCACCGTCACCCACCTGGACCGCCGGCTGGACACCGCCGTGGTTGGGACACGGCCCGACTACAGAGAAGTCACGAACATGACGGTCCTGCGCGGACGGTTCCTGACGACGGCGGACATGATAGGTCAGAAGGCGGTCTGCGTGCTCGGCCGGGGGGCAGCCGAGAAGCTCTTCCCTCTGGGGGATGCGCTGGATTCCATCGTACGCCGGGAGGCGCTCCGGTTTCGAGTAGTCGGCATAGCGACCAGCCTGCCGCGTGGTGAGTCCGGCGGCGAGCAGCTCCAGGGCGACCCGAACGACGAGCTGTACATCCCCCTGACCACTATGCAGAACTACTTCGGCGACAACAACGTCTACAGGAGCTCGGGCACGATGTCCGCCGAGCGGGTGGAGCTGCACGAGGTCATCCTCGAGGTCGTCGGGCCGGACGCCGTGCGGCCGGTCGAGAGCGTCGTCCGCCACATCCTCCAGACCTACCACGACGAGGAGGACTACCAGCTCATCGTCCCGCTGCACCTGCTGGTGCAGGCCCGCCGCACCAAGTTCATCTTCAGCGTGGTGCTGGGCTCGATTGCCGCCATCAGCCTGCTGGTCGGCGGCATCGGCATCATGAACATCACCCTGGCCACGGTCATGGAGCGCACGCGGGAGATCGGCATCCGCCGCGCAATGGGGGCCAAACGGCGGCACATCGTCTTCCAGTTCCTCACCGAGACCTGCCTGCTGGCCCTGTTCGGCGGCGGCATGGGCATCCTGCTGGGCGTGATCGGCCCGTACCTGGTGGAGCACTTCGCCGGCATGCGCACGGTCATCACCGTCTGGTCGCTGGTGGTGGCGTTCGGCATCAGCGCCGCCGTGGGGCTCATCTTCGGCATCTACCCGGCCTACCGCGCCGCCACCATGGACCCCATCCAGGCCCTGCGCCACGAGTAGCTCGGTCGCCGCATTTGCCGCCGGCCTGCCGCCTCGCGCATAATGGCCCTCGACGCACCGAACCGCCGCCAGCCGCTCAGGTGACCGACCAGTGATCCGGAAGGGCCGTCTCGCAGCCTGCATTGCCGTCCTTGTTCTGCTCCAGCTCAGCGTGGCGCCGCGGTTCAGTTACCGATTTCTGCGCCCCGACCTGTTGTTGCTGGCGGCGGCTTTCGTTGCCCTGGAGGCGGACTTCGCGGCTGCCGTCTGGGCGGCATTCGTGCTGGGGTTGCTGCGGGACCTCGGCTCGGCCGGCCCTGTGGGCGCCGGACCGCTGCTGATGGTGCCCGCCGCCGCCGGGCTCAACGCGCTGAAGCAGCAGCTCGTGCGCGACTCCCTCTGGACCGACCTCGGCCTCACGGGCGCCTACGTAGCGGTCGTGGGCCTGCTGTACGGCACGGGCACCGCGCTGCTGACCGCCGGCCGGCTCTCCGAGCTGGTCCGCGCCGCCTTAGGCCAGGCCGCCTTCACCACCGCTCTCGCCCCCCTCCTGTTCCCCCTGCTGGACAGGACAGGCATAATCCGCCCCGAGCCAACCCCTTGAGGTACCCGCGTCATTGCGAGAGCGGTGCCTTGCCCGAGAGCACCCCCAGGACGATCAACCCCACCCACGAGAGCAGGGCCGCCAGACACCATGCAGGATGCCGCCCCTTCGCCTTCGCGTAGTAGGCCAGTCCCACGAGGAGCAACACTGTGCCCAGCACTGTGACGAGGAAGCCGGACAGGGGTAGTTGGCCGCTGTCTGGCGGCCCGAAAGCGAACATCCCGACCATCTGGAGGATTATCCCGGGTACACCAAAAACGAAGCTCCTTCGGTTCTAGCTGGCAATCAAGGCGCCGTCCTTCCTCTTGGAGTCCCTGGGGGCAGAACTCGCCCGTCCGCCGAGGCTGGTCACGACGAGCCTCGGAGCAGATGCGCACGCTCATGTGCCGCTTCCCGATGTCCGCCTGAGTTGCCGGACGCAGCCATTATACCGCCCCTTGGCCCCGTTGCGAGGGAACGCGATGCCTGTAAGCGCCGCTTATTCCTCACAAAAGTGCTCGATTATGGCGCGGGCGAGGGCGTCGGAGATGCCCTCGACCTGTTTGAGCTCGGCGACGGTGGCGCGCTTGACCTTGTTCAGACCGCCGAAGTGCCCCATCAACCGCCTGGCCCTGACCTTGCCGATGCCGGGCACGTCCAGAAGCGGCGAGCGCATGGACGCCTTCTTGCGCAGCCGTCGGTGGTAGCCGACGGCGAAGCGGTGGGCCTCGTCGCGCACGCGCGTCAGCAGCCGGAACCCGTAGCTGTCCTCGGGCACCCGGACCGGCTCGGGCCGGCCGGGCAGATAGACGCGCTCGGCTTTCACCTGCCGCCCGCCGGCGACGCGCGCCTTGGCCAGGGCGGCCACGTCCGGCGAGTCCACCCCCAGCTCCCGCAGCACCTTCACGGCCACGGCAAGCTGGCCCTTGCCCCCGTCCACCAGCACCAGTTCGGGCGGCTCGCCCTGGCCCTCGGCCAGCTTGCTGTAGCGGCGACGCAGCACCTGCTCCATCATGGCGAAGTCATCCTGCCCCTCGATGTCGCGGATCCGGTAGTGGCGATAGCTGGACTTGTCAGGCTCCCCGTCGCGGAACACCACCATCGAGCCGACGGCCTCCCTGCCCTGGGTGGTGGAGATGTCGAAGCACTCGATGTCATGCGGTTCCTCGCTCAGGTCGAGGATGCGTTGGAGGGATTCGCGTTCGAGGCGCCGCCGCTGGCGGCCGGCGGTGGCGGCGCGCTCGGCCTGGCGGGCGTTGCGGCTGGCCATCTCGACCAGCCGGCGCTTCGGCCCCCGCTGCGGGCGGTGGAGGGTGACGCGCCGACCCTTCTTCTCGCTGAGCCATTCCTCGAGCAACTCCGCGTCCTCGACCTCGACGGGCAGCAACACCTCCTCCGGCACGAAGCGATTCGCGCGGTAGAACTGGCTCAGGAACGAGCCGAAGATGGCCGCCTCGCTGTCCAGCTCGGCCGGGAAGCGGTAGGAAGCTACGTCGCGCACGTTGCCCTCGCGTACAAACAGCACGGCGACCGCGACGTACCGGTCCAGCGTGCAGAGGCCGAAGACGTCACGGTCAGCGTCGGCGGCGCTCTTCGCCACATGCTGGTCCTCCAGGGTGGTCTCGACGGCGCGGACACGGTCGCGCACGCGGGCGGCGCGCTCGTAGTCCATCTCGCGGGCGGCCTGCTCCATCTCCTCCCGCAGCCTGTCGAGCAGCTCGTCCGCGTTGCCGCGGAGGAACATCACCACCTGCTCGACCAGCTCGTCGTATTCCTCCCGGCTGACGTCCGAGCAGCAGGGCGCGGCGCACTTGCCCATCTCGCCGTAGATGCATGGGCGCCGCCGCTCGCGGCACTCCCGGATGCTGCACCGGCGCAGGGGGAACACGTCCTGGAGCACGCGGAGCGTCTTGCGCGCCGCCCTGGCGCTGGCGTAGGGGCCGAAATACAGCGCCTCCCGGTCCTCCAGCCGCCTGGTGACGATAGGCCGGGGCCAGGGCTCGGAGGTGTCGAGCTTGATGCTGACGAAGCTCTTGTCGTCGCGGAAGTTGACGTTGTAGCGGGGGCGAAACTGCTTGATGAAGTTGCTCTCCAGCAGTAGCGCCTCCTTCTCGGAGGCGGTCACGACCACGTCCACGTCCTCCACCTGGCCGATGCGCTTGGAGATGAGGCGCCACTCGTCGGCGCTTTCCTGGAAGTAGCTGCGCACGCGGGCGCGCAGGTCCTTCGCCTTGCCCACGTAGATGACCTCGCTGCGCTCGTCCTTCATCAGGTACACGCCGGGCCTGCGCGGCAGGTCGTCAACCTTACGGCGCAGCTTATCGGGTATGTCGCTGCTCATGGGGCAGGCTCCGGGACACCGCCGGGGACAGCTCCATGATAGGCCAGCGGCCCGCGGGTGTCGAGTTGCCAGGCTGCGTCACTGGCCATGCTGCGGGACTGAGAACCGCACCGAGTCCTTGCGCACGTAGGCGTCCAGCGATTCGTGGTCGACCCGCCATTGGCCCCCGAAGCGGACACCGTCGATCTCGCCCTGTTTGATCAGCCGCCGGATGTGCTTGGTGCTGCACGCGAACTGGCGGGCCACGGTGCGCACACGCAGCCAGCGGCGGTCAGGGCATCCGCAGATCCTGCAGCTCACTTCTCACCCCGCTGCGGTGGTGGTCAGTTGACGGTTCGCTCGCACGCTGACCCGACGGGACGCCGCCCCGGCGTGGAAGCCGGCCGCCCGGTCCCGGAACCAGTCCGCCAACCGGTCGGGCACCTCCTGGAACCCGCAGCAGATGGGACAGTACTCCAGCGCGCGCCGGTCCAGCCATCCGCTGCCCCCGCAGGCCGGGCACCGGACCTCCTCCACACCCAGCGACTCATAGACCAGCTCCAGCATCAACTGACCGCGCAGTCGCAGCAGGTCGCGCGGCACCCGGGCAGCCAGCCGGCGCACCAGACGACGGTTCCCCTCGCTGCCGTCCCAGCCCATCAGCGGCCCCCTTGCCCGTCGCGGGCCAGCGTGCAGTAGAAACGGTCCTCGGCGCCGTGCAGCTCGATGCCGACCTCTTCCAGGTCCTCCGCCGACAGCTTGCCCCGGCGCACGGCCCGACGCACGCCGGCCTTGTCCAGGCGCTCGCAGATGCGGACAAGTTCCCCGTGCGCCGCCTCGCGCAGCCGGCGGCACGCCTCGGTCTGCTCGACGCCGTCGCGCATGCGCACGGCCGGCCGCCCCCGACGGAAGCCCACTCGGCCGAAGGGCGTCTTGAGGCTCTTGCGTGCGTCGGGCAGCAGGCGGTCCCGCTCGCTGCGGCAGAGCCCCTCCAGCTCCGTCCTCATGCGGTCCAGGCGGCGCTCCCGCGAGGCGATGCGGGCGGCATAGCGACCGCGCACGGCGTTGAGTTCACTCTCCATGTCCGCCCTGAGGGCTTCCACGCGGCTGCGGATGCGGCACATCAGACGGAGCCTGCGGTCCACGCGGCTGCGGACCCGGGCTCTGGTTGCAACGGCGACGGCCATCGCGCCCTCCTCTCTGCTCAGAAGTAACGGCTTGCGCTCAGCCGGGGGCCGTGCTATGACTATGCGGACGTAGAGGGCATATTAAACGTTTGACGGTCTTGCGTCAAGCGAAATACCTGAAATCGTGGTTTTTTTGTTTGCATCAAGACGTTGACATCGGTAGAATACCCGTTACAGGTTGGCTGCACTGGACATGCCCCGCGCACTCGACACCGAGGGAAGGACGCACCAATGGCCGAGAACCGCGACCGGGCCGAGGAACGGACCCTGGGCGGGCGGCTGCGCGCCGTGCGCGGCGAGCTGGGGCTGAACCAGACTGAACTGGGCGAGGCAATCGGGGTCGGCCAGAGCAGCATCGCCGCCTACGAGTCCGACAGTCGGGCCCCTCCCCTGCCGGTGCTGCTGGCCCTGGAGCACCGGCTGAACATCAACCACCGATGGCTGCTGGAGGGCACCGGCCCCCGCATTGCCGGCGTGCGCCCCGGCAAACCGCTCATCGTCACCAGCCGCGACGAGCTGACCGCCCTGCAAAGGCTCGAGGGAGAGGACCAGTACTTCCTGGTTCCGTACCTGCGCGACGCAGCCGCCGCCGGCCAGGGGCTGATCATGGAGGAACAGGTCGAGGGCTACTGCATCATCCATCGCCGCGTCGCCCCCCGCCCCGAGACCATTCGCTGCGTGCGCATCAGCGGCGACAGCATGGCCCCCACCCTGACCGACGGCAGCATCGTGGCCGTGGACATCACCCCCATCCGCCTCCAGGCGCTGGAGGGCAGAATCGTCTGCGCCCGCACCGAGGAGCGCTCGGTGGTCATAAAACGGCTCCGGCTGCGCAACCACTACGCCCTGCTGTGGTCCGACAACGAGGATCAGCGCCGCTTCCCGCCCGTCATCGTGGACCTGCGCCAGGTGGAGGAACCCGTCATCGGACAGGTCATCTGGGCGTGGGTGGACCTGCGCTGAGCGGCGCCGCCGGTTGACCGCCGCGGGCCGCAGGGGTAGCCTGGATAGGGGGCGATAGGGTCGCGAAGCAAAGGGGGGGCATCGTGGGGACGGGGCGACGGGGGCTGTGGACGGACCTCTGGCGAGTGCTGTGGCCATGCATCGTCGTGGGCACGCTCACCGTGCTGGTCGGATACGAGCTGGTGGGCCGGCCCGGGCGCTATGCAGAACCGCCGAAGCTGCACGTGACCGGCCCCGGAGCGCCCTACCGCATCTCCGATGCCGACAGCTATCGGCTGCGCGTCTGGGGGAAGGTCGAGCGGGAGCTGTCCCTCGACCTGGAACGCCTCTACGGCATGGATGCCGTCGTGAGCGACGCTCCGCTGTCCTGCGTAGTGGGCTGGACCGACCACGCGCTCTGGCGCGGCGTACCTGTCCGGGACGTCCTCGGGCCGGCCCGGCCCCACGCGGACGCCACGCACGTGGTGTTCACGGACGACAAGGACTTCAGCTCCAGCCTTTCGCTGGAGTACGTCCGGACGGGGAAGCCCATCCTGGCCTGGGAGGTGAACCACCAGCCGCTGCCGCGCATCCACGGCTGGCCGCTGCGGGTTGTGGCACCCGGCAAGTGGGGCTACAAGTGGGTCAAGTGGGTCACCAGCATCGAGGTCACCGACCGGGGCTACGAGGGGAGCTATGAGAGCATGGGCTTCTCGCTGGACGGCGACGCCGACGAGCCCAAGCGCCAGGCCGACAAGCGGCAGGACTCAGAGCGGCTCACAGACGACCTCCACGGGCCGCCCGGTCCCCGCTGAGTCGCGTATCGCCTCGAACAGCACCATGCTCTTGTAGCTTTCGTAGATGTTGGAGCGGGTGCTGCGGCCCTGCCGCAGTGCCAGCACGAAGTCAGCCAGCTCGGCCAGGTGGCCCGTCTCGTTGCCGCTGTCCCCGGCGCTGATGAAGGTCGGCGGCTCGCGCCACTCGCAGGGCTTCTGGTCCTCGGTAATCCGCCAGCAGCAGGAGTTGTGGATGGTCATGAAGTTGCCGCCGCGCACGGTGATCTCCACCTCCTCGGTGGGCACGCCGAACGAGCGGCCGCTGGTCAGGTTCATGGCGCCGACCGCACCGTTGGCGAACTCCAGGCTCACCGCGTAAGCCTCGCTCCCCCGCGCGAAGCAGAACGCCCGTGCCACGTCGCCGAACAGATAGCCTACCAGGTCAATCAGGTGGATGGCGAAATCGTGCAGGAAGTCATGCACTGCCGGATCGCTCCCGTAGGCGGCGCTGGCGTAGTCCACCGACAGGGACAGGAAGTCATCCTCGTCGAAGCCGGACAGCCACTCCTTTGCCCGCGCATAGGCGTTGTTGTAGCGCTTCTTGAAGGCCGTGGTGCAGAGCAGGCCGGTGCGCTCGCTGACACGGGCGACTTCCAGGGCGCCGGCGGCGTGCGGCGCCGGCGGCTTCTCGGTGTATACCGGGAAGCCCTGTTCCATCGCCCGCGGGGCGAGTTCCGCGTGCGCCTGCGGGCCGATGCAGATGATCACCCCGTCCGGCCGCTCGGCCTGCAGCATGACATCCATCTCGGTATAGGCGTTGCCGCCGTAGAGACGGGCGTTGCGCCGGGCCTTCTCGCGCTCCAGGTCGCAGACCCCGACCAGCAGCGCCCCGGCGGGGGCGAGGTAGGGATAGATGCGGCGCGAGGAGAGACTCCCCGCGCCGACGACGCAGATTCGTGGCTCCTCCATGCGTCTCTCCTCCGCCGGTCGCCTCAACCCGCCGCACCTTGCGGTTCCGGCCTGCGGCTGCTCGTCCCCGGGGCTGGCAAGGGGCGCGGCGAGCCCCGCCAAGGGCAGAGCCGCACCGTCCTCAGGCGCGCGGGTCTTGAGTCCGGTGACCTCCGACTCTTCACGGCGCCTGGCCGATGACGTCGTAGTCGGTCACCACGCCTTCATCGTTGAAGCGAATGCGCACGCCGTGGTGCGTGGTGGTGATGTAGGCGCCGTATATGCG
>CAYFVS010000123.1:0-1594 GCA_964346565.1 uncultured candidatus Brocadiaceae bacterium
CCCCCGTCGCGGCCAGCGACAGCAGCCGGTCGGCCGCCAACACCAGCTCCGCCACATGGAACAGCACCGGTAGCCAGTAGTGGCCGTAGCCCCCCGAGGTGCGGTGTTTGGTGCCCGTCTCCCCGGGCGGGATGCGGATCACCGACCGCCCCATGCCGTGCCGAACGGAGCGCAGCAGCCGGTCGTTCTTCCCCTTTGGCAGCGGCACCGGCCCCACCCTCCGGGCGAACGGCACGTCCAGCAGGGCGTAGGTCAGGTACTCCCTGTTGCTGGCCATCGCCAGCGTGAAGCTGTCGCCCGCCTTCCGCTGCTCGTCGCCCAGCGCCCCGCCCAGCTCCTCCGGGCTGAACATCTCCCGCAGGTCCCAATACGTCACGTTCATGGAGGACAGGCAGAGGTCGTTCACCAGCCCCAGGCTGGCGGGGTAGGTCGATTCGGCCGGCAGATCGACGTACACGAACGGCAGCGGCCCCTGTTTGCGCCACTTCTCGTAGCGTTGATCCCATTGCGTCTCCGTCTCGCCCTCGCGCTTCGCAGGGAAGTCCCAGTAGTAGTTCTCCCCCGGCATCGGCCCCAGGTGGGCCCCGTGCCCTATGAGGATCTGCTGGAAGCGGTCGCGGTCGCGCGGCGAGTCGTGCGCCGGGTTGAGCTGGTCGTATGCCTCGTTCAGCGCCACCTCGATCTTGTCCGCCCCGCTGCTCCCCTTGGCTCCCTCGCCCCACCACTGCACCGAGGCCGTGGCCGCCGTGGCGTACAGCGAGTGGATCAGGCGCACGATGCGGCTCGCCTCCTCCGTCACCATGCGCTCCGGCGCCACCTTGCGGATGCGCCGCTTGTCCTTGGTGGCGGGCACCGTGATGCTGTGCTTGCCCCAATACAGCTCCAGCATCTTGTTCGCCACGTCCTGATCGGGCCTGAACGCCTCCTCAACGTGGTCGAACAGCTCTCGGACCGCCTCTACACTGAACTCGGATGTCAGGTCGCTAGGCATGACGTCTCCCCCTCTGCTCCATCGCCCGCCTCATGTAGCCGGGCAGCCACAGAACCCGCTCGGGCCGCTCCACTAGGCTCTCCGGCCTGCGCTGGAAGTTGCCCGCGTTGGCGCGCTGTCGGTTGCGCTTCCTGCGTTGGTGGCGATGGGTTCCGGGCACGGCGCCGATCATCACTCAAACCGCCCGGCGTCCCGCCCAGCCTTTATCCATATCAACACCATCGCCGTGTTGAGGGCGCCCAGAACTAGAAAAGCGATTACTACACCAGCAATAGTCTCCATCATTCACTCCAGGGGTCATAGGAGCCGTAGGCGCTGACCGGGCCCTTCGGCCGGTGCCACGGCTCAACGTCGTCGATCATCGTCCCGTAGCGCAGCGCGTCATAGGCGTGGTCCTCCGCGTCGGTGTCCACGTCCTCCACCACGAACGGGTCGTAGGGCAGCGCCGGCAGGGTGCGGATCAGGTTGGTACACGTGCTGAACACCTGGAGGCGTGGCGGCTTGATCAGCCGACCGTTGGGCAGGCGCTTCCAGTTCAGGGCATCCCTGACCGCGTTCAGCCCCGCCAGCCGGTTGTTGTTCGCCTTTCTCAGAGTGACGCCC
>CAYFVS010000124.1:0-3463 GCA_964346565.1 uncultured candidatus Brocadiaceae bacterium
GAGCGCAGAGGCCGGGACGCATCTGTCACTGACCTAAGAAGGGAGCGTCATGGATCGCATACCGATCGCCGTCCAGTTGTATTCCGTGCGCGAGCAGTGCCAGGAGGACCTCCTCGGCACTCTGGAGGCCATCCACGACATGGGCTACGAGGGGGTGGAATTCGCCGGTTACTACGGCTACAGCGCCGAGGAACTGCGCCGGATGCTCGACGACCTGGCCCTGGTCGTGGCCGGCACCCATACGGGACTCGACACACTGCTGGGGGAGGAGCTGGAGCGCACCGTCGAGTTCAACCGCGTGCTGGGCAACGGCAACCTGGTTGTGCCCGGCCTGGCTGAGGAGCGCCGGGGCTCGAAGGAGGCGTGGCTCGAGACCGCGGCCCTGTTCACCGAACTGGCCGAGGAGGTCAAACCGGTCGGGATGCGCGTCGGCTATCACAACCACACCGTCGAGTTCCGCAACCTGGGCCGCGAGAAGGAGAAGCCGTGGGACATCTTCTTCTCCGCTGCTTCCCCCGAGGTCATTATGCAGGTGGACACCGGCAACGCCCTGGCCGGCGGCGGCGAGCCCGGTTCGCTCATCAGCAAGTACCCCGGCCGGGCCAGGACCGTGCACCTGAAAGAGTACCACTCGAAGAACAAGAAGGCGCTGATCGGCGAGGGTCAGGTGGACTGGCGGAAGGTTTTCCGCGCGTGCGAGACCGTCGGGGAGACCGAATGGTACATCGTCGAGCAGGAAAGCTACGCTTACGAGCCGCTCGAGTGCATCGCCCGGTGCCTGGACGCTCTGGAGGCGATGGGCAAGTGAGCCGGCCGGCCGGTTGACCGGGTCGCAGGCACGCTCTACCCTGTGTCCGAAGCAGGTCCGGCCCGAATGGGACGGGGCAGTGAACCTCCAGACCGCGGAGCCGAGATGAAACAGCAGATCCGGACTATCGTTCTTGTTGCGGCGGCGTGCCTCATGCTCGCCCGGGGCGCCCCGGCCCAGCAACCCGACCCGGCGCAGGTGATCCCGGCCGACGCGCTTCTGTACGTGGACGTCACCGGTGCGGACCTGGCGGAGGCACTCGGCGGCTTCGCTCTGCCCCCGGTGGCCAGGATGGCAGCGCCCCGACTCCAGTCGCGGTTCGGCCACGTGGAGGAGGCACTGGACCTGCCGTCCGGCGTGGTCGCCGACGCGGTCCCGCACATCCGTGCAGCCGCCCTGGCGATGCTGGGCCGCACGCCGATGCTGGTGCTGGGCTTCGACAACCCTTCGGCAGCCGAGAACATCGTTGCGCGCGGCACGGAGAACCCCGACGGCACGGTATCCTTCGGCAAGGCCACTGTCACACGGAGGGGCCCCTTTCTGGTGGTGGCCGACGCCCAGACCGCCACCTTCGTGGCGCGCGGGGACTACGCGCGCCTGTCGGACTCGGCACAGTTTGCCGACCTTGTGCGCGTCGAACAGGAGAGGCCCGCGTGGGCTCGACTGGCAACGGCCGCCGGCCTGCGGCGCCGCGAACCGGCCGAGGGGGCGGAAGGCGGCCTGGTCCGCGCCTACCTGGCGATGCCGGCGCTGCTGGAACTGCTGAATGCCAGTGCCCCGGCCACCCGCATGGGCAAGATCAACATGCTGCTGGCGGTGAGCGGCCTGGCCGATGTGCGCACCGTGACCTGCAGCACCGCCGGAGCCGAGGAGGGCCCCGCGGCCGAGGTCACGCTGCACCTGGGCGAGAAAGCCCGTGGCCTGCTGGCCCTGCTGCCCGCGCGGGGGCTCCGGGCCGGCCGCTGGGTGCCACAGGATGCCGCCGCCGTCCTGGCGCTGAACTGGGGCGACGCGGAGAGGTTCTTCGGCTCCTTGCGCAGCCTGCTGGTGGAGGTCAACAACAAGTCCGGAGACGGCGCGGCCACGCGGCACATAGAGGCCGTCGAGCAAAGCTGGGGGGTGACTCTCGATGACCTGTTCGGCCAGATCGGCTCCGGCGCGGCGCTCTACCTGCCCTCTGCACCGGAGGGCGGCTTCATCGGGCGCGGCGACGTCACCTTCGTGCTGGCCCTGGACGATCCGCAGGCGTTCCAGCGGTCACTGGACTCCATCCTGACCACGATGATGGGCTCCGCAACCGTCGAGGTGGACTCCGAGGGGTCCGCGGTCCGCCGTATGGGAGCCCTCCCCGTGCACTACAGCGTGCGAGGCAACCTGCTGGTGGCGGCCGGGAGTCGCGTCGCTCTCAAGCGGCACGTGGCCTGGGCCGCCGCTCCCCGCTCGACTCCGCTGGCGGCCCGCGTGACAGACCACGCCGCGATGCTCAGGCTGGACGTGGGGTACCTGCTCCAGAGCTATCCGCAGACCAAGTCCGGGCCGAAGGTCACCTTCACGGTCTCCCGAGCCGGGGACGAAGTGCGCATGGCGTGCCGGACGCAGGACTGGGAGATGCGGGACGTCCAGCGGTCCTACTTGGCCGCCTGGGCCGGCATAATGTCGGCCAGGATCATGCCCGCGCTGCGCGGGGCCCGTTCCGCCGGCAGCAAGGCGGCTTCCCGGGCCCACCTGCAGCAGATCGGGCTGGGCATGGCCGTGTACAAGGCGGATCACGACGGGCGATTCCCGCTGAACCTGGAGGTGCTGCTCCGGGGGGAGTACTTGGCCGACGCGGAGGTGTTCGTGGATCCCCACGACAGGGCGCCGCGGCGCCGGGGAGCCATGGGACTGCCCTATAGCTATGAGTACGCGGGACCTGTCCCCAAGAGCGCACCGGCTGAGCTGATCATCGCCTACGCTCGGAAGGACATCGAACCGGGCGGCCGCAACGTCCTCTACGTGGACAACGTGGTGGGCTGGGTCAGCGAGGCGGAGCTGCATACGTCCGGCGGCGGGCGCGGCATGTCGTTGCGCGAGTGCTACGAGTGGGTCATGGAGAACTCTGAGCGGCTGAGCAACAGCCGGCAGAGGGAGCTACGTCGCTTCTACGAGGCCGGGTAGCGGCGGCGCAGGCGGCGTGCTATAATGCAGGGCTTGAGGGGCGCCTCGCGCGCCATCCGCGCAGGTCCTGCGCCAGGCACGGCCATGCAGATGCCCACCGCCGTCATTGTCGGACGACCCAACGTCGGCAAGTCCTCCCTGTTCAACGCCATCTACGGCCGGCGCGTGGCCATCGTGGAGCCCACCCCGGGCGTCACCCGCGACCGCATCAGCCGCGTTGTCCGGCGCGACGGCCGCCAGTTCGAGCTGGTGGACACCGGCGGCATGGGCACCGAAGAGGAACTCGCCGAGCACGTCGAGGCCCAGATCCGCATGGCCATCGAACAGGCGGACCTCGTGCTCATGGTGGTGGACGCCACGGCGGGCCTCCAGCCGCTGGACCGGCAGATAGCCGACGACCTGCGCCGTGCGGGCAAGGACGTCCTGCTGGTGGTCAACAAGTGCGACAACGCCCAGACGGAAGCCGCCGCGGCCGACTTCTACGCGCTGGGCTTCGGC